>MTPE01000418.1 GCA_002011835.1 Desulfarculaceae bacterium JdFR-95
GGCAGACCGGGGCGCCATCGTTGAAGGGGAGGTATGTGAAATCCACCTGGACGGGGGAATTAAGCGGCTCAAGCTCTTCCGGGTCGATCCGGAGGCGGACCCCCCGCCGGAAGCAGTGGAGCTCTTGCTGCAAGGCCTGGAGCTGGAAGAGGCGGGAAAGCTCCCCGAGGCGGAGGCGGCTTATCTCGGGGCGCTGGAGATCTTCCCACCCCTCACCTCAGCGATGGTGGCACTAGCTAGGATCTACGAGCACACCGATCGGGACCAGGAAGCGGAGCAGCTTTTAAAAGTGGCCTTTGAGCTGGGAAACGAAGAGGCCGGGCTAGGGCTTGCGGTCCTGTACCTAAAGCAAGACGAGTTGGAGGAGGCCGCCGCGGTATTGGAGGAAGTGATCCCGGGGGAGCTCCACCAGGCGGGGGTCCCCCTGTACTGGTTCCTGCGGGGGTGGGTGCACCTCGCCCTGGGGGAGCTGGAAGAGGCCAAAGAATCCCTACAGGAGTTCCTCGATCTGACCTCGGAAGAGGAGGCCAAAGCCATCCTGGACGAGACGGGGCTGCTGGAGAGAATGGACGAACAACTCGCTCGGTTACGCGAGCTCGAAGCCCGCCGGCGGAGGCGCTACCTAAGCCGGCCTGTGCACCCCGGGATGCCCTTAAAGGAAGCCTTGGTCGGGCTTACCAAGAACCAGCTAGTGGGCGTCGCCAAGTGGCTTGGGCTCCCCTACAGCCGCCTCCGCAAGCAGGCCTTGGCCAGCCGAATCGCCCGTTACATCCAGGACTACTTGAGTGAGGTGGTCCAGGCCCTGCCGCCCGAGTCCAGGGAGGCCCTGACTTGGGTAGCCGATCAAGGCGGAAGCGTGCCCCTTTCCTCTCTTTTCGAGCGGTACGGGGACATCGAGGAAGACAGCATCGACTGGCAATGGGAGTTCCCTTCCTCCATCGTGGGGAGATTGCAGCTCGCCGGGCTCCTGCACGTGGGCAAGGTCGCTTCGGGCGAGGAGCTCGCCGTGCTCCCCAAGGAAATCATTACCCGCCTGCCGTCGAACTGAAGCCTTCTCTCTAGCCGACTTGCCCACTCTCGGGAGGAAGGGGCGGCTGATCCGTCTCCTCCATTAGCGGGCTGGCCCCATCCGGTACAGGACAGGTGGGATACTGTGGTCGTGTTCAAACCTCGCTTTGCGCAGAGGCCTGAAGAGATGACCCCGCCGACGGGGGTGTCCGATCGTCTAAAGAGAGAGGTCCGTATTACCGCCAAGGGGACGGTGGAGGTACCTCCCGACGGGATCATCTCCATCCGCACCCCCGGGGGCGTGGATATGGTATCTTCTCAAGTGCGCCGCACGAAAAAACAGAGGAGGGCCCCCTTAGTCTTCCTTTCTTTCCTGAGATTCCGTTCCCCCGTCAATCTGCTGCGGCCTGTCCTTTTTTGGTAAGTTAAGTCCAATTGCGCTCGCTATGCCCTTTAAATGCACCTCCACTTGGTCGCCTACAGTCTCCTTCCAGACAGTTCGAACCGCCTCAGAGAACGCTTTTTGAGTCTCCTCATGACTTCGCTCAAACACCTTCGTTTCCTTAAGGATCTTCTTCAGCCATTCAAGCTCCTGGGGGTTCCTGCGATCAAGAATGGAAAGGAACCACCGCCTCACAATTTCGTCGAACTTTCCCTCTTCCTCCAGTACTTTGGATTCTATGAGCTCTATCCCGTAAAGCTCCAAAAGATTTGTGCTGTCTTTATCAGCCTCATGAATCAGCATATCTCTGATGTCCCTTAGCAAAGTTACTCGCAGATGCTCTTTTAGTAGTTGACATATACGACTCCATTGATTCTGAAGTTCAGAAGGGACAGTCGAGCCTTGGAGCATGCGTTTTGCATGATCGAGCAGGGCACTGTAGAAGGGATGCTCTAACTCAGGCGGTTCACCTTTCTCCATCAAAACAATCACGAGTCTTAACAGTGGCCCTGGTGTATCCAGCTCATGTGCCCATTGTTCCTTAGATGCCGTTTGCAATCCCTTCTGCAAAAACTCTATAAGGCGTTCTCTGACCTCCTCCACTCGTGAGAGTTCCATGGCCTGTAGGTACAAATCAGCTAGTTCTGCATTGAAGGGTTGAATAGCCTTCACCAAACTGCTATTTTGTATGTGTTGCTGGAGGAGCTTCTTCAGGACTGTCTCTTGTAGATTATCTTTAAGGAAGCGGTAGTGCTTTACAACGAAGTCAGCGGAAGGATACCCCTCGGTAAGCTCTTTTTCCACCAGGTAATTCAGTACGCTAAAAATGAAAGGCTTTACTTGGTCGGCTTTTTTAGCCGTCTGCAGGAGGGTCTCGCTCCTGCGGAATTCCTTTGTTAAGTCAGCAAGGTGCCGGACAATATTTTTGGGACGTCTTTTAAGTACTGAGTGGTACAATCGAAGGCCATCTTTCGCTCGAGATCCTTGAGGCATAGACGCGAGTTTGGCCTCTGGATTATGTTCCAGCATGAGTAAGACACACAAGCCGATAGCTTCTTCATTACTGCTGGCAAAGTGCATACAGTGAAGCAATCTGCCTTGCTCAGCCAAGCGCTTGAGTACCCGGGAGGTGGTTCGGACCTTCTCCACGTCTAGGTAGAGGAGAGCTTTTAGGCAACCTATAATTTCTGCAGGCTTCACTTTCTGCGGATTCTCTAATCTCTGTCTGACAGCGTCAACAAATGGAGACCAATCCCAACCCTTCTTAGCCAGTACACGCACAACTTTTGCATAAAGCTCGTCAAGTTCCGCGTTTAAGCACAGATCGGACAGCCGCTTCACCACTTCGCCTGCACTAGCCTGTGGCCCAAGCTGCAGGAGCAACTCGTCCTCCAGCTGCACCGCTGCTCGTATGACTTCTACATAAAAGGCAGCATCACCGGGAATCCGGAATTCCTGAAACAACTTCTCCCTGCCTGATCGTTGAAACTCATGAAGCAAAAGGACTAGGCCCTTGGTCCAGTCATCAACCCTTGCAGTATATACCCCTTGCTTTTGCTCTTCTTTCCCTATGGCAAGTGGAAGTTTAAGATTATTCAATAACGATTTGCCTAGCATCTCATATCGATTCCCTGATTTTTGTAAGAGGGTGACCAATCCTTTTCCGGCTTGTTCATCTAAGTCGGACCATTCGGCTTTTTGAGCATCATCGATCAACTGTTGCCAAATGACTCTCCAGTCTGGTGAGTCGTCTCGAGCTAAATCGCGTAAAGCCAAAGCTGCTTTAGCTATGGCCAAGGGATCTCTAGCGACCCAATCGTTCAGCTCGTTAAAAATCTCCCGCTCAACAACTGTGAAAAAGGCTTCTACGGGAACTTTCTCTTGAAGTTCTTTCAACCGCTTTCCGTTTCCGAGCTGCAGGGCCTCTCGAACCTCGTCTCCGATAAGAACTTGCATGGCTTTGTCAACTTCGACATTGAAGTAAAGCGCTGCTAAATGCTCCTGGAGCCTTGCGGCATGTTTAAAGAATCGCTGGGCATCTTCCCCTAATAACTCTTCGTACCGATTAACAAGAACATCCTCGGGCCCGTGCTTTGCAATAAGATCGTGGACAGCAAGCACATACCAGCACTGCACCGGGAGTGGGATTGCTTCTCCCTCATCAATGTACTGTCTAACACGGTGATAAGCTCCTAATTGATTAATAAACAACTTAACTTCTCTGGGGGTAGGAGGGCGATGATTATCTATTCTCTTGGCATCAAAGATTCGATATATGGCATGCAAATCACCTCGGTAATGCTGAAAATGATTGGGAAAAGCTTTTTTAAGTTTGTTAATAAAGAAATACCGCCAGTCAGACGTAATTGGGAGCGGGACGTGAAAGCGGATTTGAAAGGTTTTCTCGACAAATTCATCTGCGAGAGTCCTTTGTGTTGTTTCCTGTCCGCCTTTTTCCTGAGAATCCTCCCTCCAAAGTCTCTGAGGAGTATCAGGGGCAAAGGGAACCAGTAACCAAAGGCGTTCAGTCCATTTTGGCTGCTGTGTCGACTCTTCCCACTTGAAGAAAGGTCGTAAAGTAGCCCAAATCTTAAGGGCGTCTTCTGTGCTTACACGATCGAGGTTATCTACTACGATAATTAATTTCCGGTCATTTCCATTCAAAGCTTCCTCCGTAGCTTCCTTAAAGACAGTTTGAAACTCGATCGATGTAGGATCAGGTGTCTCATATACTAAATTTTCCACTGGCTTTCCTGACAACAGTAAAGACGCTATATCCGTATGAGGAATTTCATTTCCTGCAAACCACGCTCGTATCCGAGGAAAGCGCCAAGACAACCCCCATATAAGGATCAATCCCGCAAAGGGGAGCAACAATATGGTAAGACCAACAATCCACGCCTGCATTTCGAATGGCCAATTGGCTATGACTGTCTTGCCGAGAGTTAGCAAACCCAACCCTATAGGCACAGGCATTGCCAAAAATGCCATGATAGTACCTGCCCGAGTAAACCGGGGAAAGCTGCGCGTAGTGCGAACTCTCTTTGCAATCTCCTCTTTTTTCTTCAACCATTTATTGCGATCGCTTAGCCAGCGCTTATCTAAAAGCCAGTCAATTAAGCGTTCGAGAAATGGCCTTCGAAGAGGATCTCCTTGATGCCCCCAAGCATCAAAGACAAAGAAGACTATTTCCGTATTATCCTTAAACTCCCTTTCTAGAAGTCTCACAACCGTTGATTTCCCGCTCCCCCAATGACCGATGAGGGCAATTGCTTTACCTCCCTTCCCGTTATTGATGAGCTCCGCAATTGCTTCTGCGATGCATTGATGCGATCCGAACGCATCATGATCTACAGGAAGGTCATCTAAAAGGCGTGTAGGACACTTCTCGTGCACGCTTTCTCCATCCAAAGCGATCTTGTTTCCTTCCGCCATGGCGTTAGAGTACCCCAACTCTTTAAGCTTAGTCCATCTTTGTCTCAACTACAAACCAGGCCCACCGCGCGCGGAGGTCCTGCGCCTTGGGGTCTACCATCGGATTTTGTGAGGGGACAGCTGATGAAGATCGCCTTGGGGTTAGATGCTGTATCGCATGCAACCTTCTGAGGTCCTAGAAACCAGGTAAGGCCGCCCCGAAGGGTACACTGCGCGGGCGTTAAGAAGCGGCTTCCGGACCCCTACTATCCACGTAGCCTTCCCCGCTTCCTGTGTCCCTTGAGCCTTACGGTAGGTCTCCTCCAAACTGTCGGGGTTGGATCGTACTGCCCCCAGGGTGTCTGGGTGCAAGGCCTTCCGGGCAAAACCTTCCCCACGTTTGCTGCTCCGACGCTTCACTATGGGCCACGGAACCTTGGCAAAGATAAGCGCGCGGTGGATAATGGTTTTACAAGTAAGACGTTTTCCAGGAAGGGGAGATGCTCGATACCACCAGGATCTCCAGCAAAGGGCAGGTGGTTATCCCCAAGCGGGTGCGGGAGGCCCTCGGGCTCAAGCCGGGGGATCCCCTCCTCGTGGGGGTGCAAGGGGACATGATCGTCATCCGCAAGCTCATCCTCGACGACCTCGTCACGGAGTCCCTGGAGAACCATCGCCGGGGCAAGACCCTTTCGCACGAGGAAACCTTCGAGGACCTCCTCTAAACCCCGATGTCCAGCTGGACCCTTCGCTATGATCCCCGGGTCCGGAAGGAACTGGAAAGGATCCGGGACAAGGAGATCATCCGTCGGTTAAAGGACGCCGCTGAGGCTCTTCAAGATAATCCGTTCTCAGGCAAGCCGCTCCGGGGATATCCAGGGGTTTGGTCCAAGCGCGTCGGGACCAAAGGCGGGGAGTGGCGCATCATCTACCTGCCCCTCAAGGACGAGCGTGTAGTGCTCATCGTCCTCATGGCTCCTCGAGAGGAGGTCTAC
>MTPE01000077.1 GCA_002011835.1 Desulfarculaceae bacterium JdFR-95
CCCATGGCGGCCCGGGCGACCCGTTCTGGGGCGTGGTGATGAAGGGGATGCAGGACGCCGCCGCCATGATCACTAACGGGACCGAAGACACGGTTAACGCCATCTACCTGGGCCCGGCTGTGTACTCCCTCACCGAACTTGTGAACATGCTCAACAGCGCCATCGCCGCCCGCCCAGACGGGATCGTGGCCACCATCACCGACCCGGCCGCCTTGGACGAACCGCTGCGCCGGGCCATCGACCTGGGCATTCCCGTGATCGCCATCAACGTGCCGGATCCGCGGCCGGCTGGCGAGAGAATCCCCTACCTGTTCTACGTGGGTGGGGACGAGTACCTCTCCGGACGCAAGGCCGCTGAGAGGATGCTCGCCGTCAGGACCCCAACCCGGGCGGTGGTGTTCATCCACGAGGTGGGGCATCACGGCCTCGAGCTCCGGGCCCAGGGCTTCATGGAGGTAATGGCCGACGCCGGGGTGCCAGCCGACAAATTGGCCATCGGCACTGATCCCACTCAGGCGGTGGAGATCATTCGCGGGTACTTCTCCGCCAACCCGGACACGGACGCCGTGTTCACGTTGGGACCGATCGGCACCCTTCCTACCGTCACCTTCCTGAGGGAACAGGGGCTGGTCGGGAAAGTCATGCTCGGTTGCTTCGACCTCGACGAAGTCACCCTGAACGCCATCAAGGAAGGGATCGCCATGTTCACCGTGACCCAGCAGCAATACTTGCAGGGGTATCTCCCCATCCAGTGGCTCTACCTCTACAACAAGTACGGATTCCTGCCCGCCAACGACATCCTGACCGGACCAGGATTTGTGGACGCCTCCAACATCGGATTGGTGGAACAGCTGATCATCCAGGGATACTGGTGAGATGGGGCAAGTGACAAATCGGACGGGGAGGGGCACTGCCCCTCCCCGTTTTTCCCTGGAGGCGTTTTTAACTTGGCTCAGGCGGCACCCAGAGTTCGGCGCGTTCGCGGGCACAGTAGTGGTATTCATCGGCTTTTCCATCACCGCGACCCGCTTCCTCACCCCGGATTCCTTCGCTGGCATCCTAACGGTGGCGGCAGAGCTGGGGATCGTGGCGGCCGGCATCACCTTCCTCATGATCTCAGGAGAGTTCGACCTGTCGGTGGGTTCCGTGCTCGGGGTGGCGGCCATGATCTTCGCGCTGACCGTCAAGGCGGGCTGGCCAGTCCTCGGTAGCTGGGCCGTTGCCCTGCTAGCTTCCGCCGGGATCGGGTTGATCAACGGCCTGATCGTCACCAAAACGGGAATTCCCTCCTTCATCACCACGCTCGGCGCCATGATGTTCTGGCGGGGGATACTGCTGGCGGTGACCAAAGGCTTCCCGATCCAGTTCTTCCCGAGAACCTTGCCCCCGATGTTCTTCGCCCTGAACGGCCGGTTTGTGGGACAGTTCCGCACTTCGGCACTGTGGTTCTTGGGCATCATCTTGCTCATCAACCTGATCCTCGTCCGCACTCGCTACGGGAACGCCGTCTACGCTACCGGCGGAAACCGCGATGCGGCCCGGGTATTGGGAGTGGCCACCAATAAGGTGAAGCTCATCAACTTCGTGATCTCAGCCACGCTGGCTGGCCTCGCCGGTTGTATACAGTTTGCCCGCTTCCTATCCATCGATCCCACCCGCGGCGTTGGGCTGGAGCTGGAGGCGATCGCGGCAGCGGTCATCGGCGGGACGCTTCTCACCGGCGGAGCCGGCAACTTGGTGGGCACCTTGTTCGGCGTATTGCTCGTGGGCATGGTTCGCTCGGGACTGGTGCAATCCGGCGCCCCGGCGTATTGGTACCAGGCCTTCGTAGGGTTGATCGTTGTGGTCGCCGTGATCGTGAACACGCGCCTGAGGAGGTGGGCACTCGGATGAGCGACCAGCCTCTTGTTCAGATGGTCAAGATTTCCAAGAGCTTTGGCACTGTCCAGGCTCTGAAGGATGTGGATTTCGACGTCCGCCACCAAGAGGTCATGGGCCTTGTCGGTGATAACGGGGCGGGGAAGTCCACCTTGATCAAGATCCTGACCGGCGTCTATCCCCCTGATTCGGGGGAGATCTATTTCGAGGGCAAGAAGGTGAAAATTTCTTCCCCGAAGGATGCCCGGGACCTGGGGATCGAAACTGTATACCAAGACCTCGCCTTGATCCCCCTGATGAGCATCTCGCGGAACTTCTTCCTGGGTCGGGAGCCGGTAAAGCAAGTCGGCCCCATTCGCCTCTTGGACAAGCGGAAGATGGACGAGACGGTTCAGGAGGTACTGGCCGAGATCGGGATCCGGGTGCGTTCGCCTGACGAGGAAGTAGCGATCCTCTCCGGTGGGGAGCGGCAATCCGTCGCGATCGGCAGGGCGGTGTACTTCGGGGCGAAACTGCTGATCCTGGACGAGCCCACCTCCGCCCTCTCCATTCGCGAGACCCATAAAGTGCTGGATTACATTCTGGAGGCCAAGGAACGAGGACTATCCATTGTTTTCATCACCCACAACATCTACCACGTCTACTCGGTGGCGGACCGGTTCACCATTCTGGAGCACGGGCGTAAGGTGGCCGAGTTCGCCAAAGCGGACGTTTCGGCCGAGGAAATCATCGAGATCATTCGGTCTGGGCATAAAGCGGCAACGGAGGGGGAAGAGCGAGGCCCATCAGGCTGAGTCATCTGCGCCGGGAGGAACGGAGAGCCGAATGCGGAGAGCCTGGTGCCCCGCGTTCCAGGGGCCGAGGTGGTGGGTGTGGCCAGTGCGATGAAAGGAGATCGCCTCCAGGCTGATTGAGGAACTTGGGATCCCGCACACCTTATGAAACTCCAACCCACCCTTTTAGGAGCCCTGAGATTGGAACTGATAGATCAGGCGCCGGCCGCAGTGGGGCGACCGGAGTGGTCCTTCAGGTGGGGTCCAACCGCCACTTCGACCCTAGCTTCGCCGAGGACAGCCGCTTCATGCAGTCCGGGGCCATGGATAAGGTCCACATCCTCACGATCATTTCTCGGGACTTGGCCCCACCCCCATCGAGTGCGTCAAAGTAACGGGGGATCTTCCTAGCCACGAGCACAGCGGCTCAGCTAGTGATGTTATGAAAGCGCGCGCCCCCGGCAGGGGTTGCCGTGCTTTAAATTCCGGGAAAGTTCATGCCCCGGGATCCAGGGCCCTGAAGGACCCAAAAGCCCCAATTCTTGACGCAACTCCTTGAAGGCCCGGTCGGCCTCCCTGCCACCTCCCCCGCTTCCGGAGGAGCACCCCGCTCCCTCCAAGGGAAGGGCTCCTCTTTCTCTTCCCCAGCCCCACAGCGGCTGGGGACAAGGTGGAAGTCGTTCCGGGCGGCTTCCTCCCCCTCCCATTCTGTGGAAAACTCAGGCGATCCGCTCGCTGGGCTCCTTGGGATGTTCTACAGCTGGCCATATAATCCCCATGAGAACTTGTGCCCGCGAGGTGAGGGCGATGGAAAAAGGTACCTATAGAGTGAAGACCGGCTTCGCCGACATGTTCAAAGGCGGCGTGATCATGGACGTCACCACCCCCGAGCAGGCGAAGATCGCCGAGGAGGCCGGGGCGGTGGCAGTCATGGCCCTGGAACGGGTGCCCGCCGACATCCGCGCCCAGGGAGGCGTGGCCAGGATGGCCGATCCCAAGAAGATCAAGGAGATCATGGATGCCGTCTCCATCCCGGTGATGGCCAAGGTGCGGATCGGACACCTGGCCGAGGCCAGGATCCTGGAGGCCCTGGGGGTGGACTTCATCGACGAGTCCGAGGTGCTGACCCCCGCCGACCCGTTCCACCACATCGACAAGTGGCAGTTCAAGGTGCCGTTCGTGTGCGGCTGCCGCGACTTGGGCGAGGCCGCCCGCCGGATCGCCGAAGGCGCGGCCATGATCCGCACCAAAGGCGAGGCCGGCACCGGCAACGTGATCGAGGCGGTAAGGCACATGCGCCTCCTCAACGATCAGATCAAAAGGCTCCGGGGGATGGACCGGGCGGAGCTCGTGTCCTACGCCAAGGAGCTGGGGGCCCCCCTGGAGATGCTGGAGATGATCCGGG
>MTPE01000301.1 GCA_002011835.1 Desulfarculaceae bacterium JdFR-95
CCTGCAAAGGGTGCCTTCAAGGGGGCTCCACAGTGGTGGCAGCGGTCCTCATGGCAGGAGATGGGGCCTCCGCAGCTCGGGCAGCGCCAGCGCTCCTCTTGCTCCCCAAGCCATTCCTCCACCCGCTCCGTGGCGATGGCCGCCAGGTTCGCCCGCAAGTCCACGCCCCGTCGGGAGTAACGTTGCGCCAGCTCCTCGTATTCCTCGCATCCCCCGGCCGCATACTCCCCGCAGCGATAGCAGGAATCCAGCCCCTTGGCGGAAAGGCACTGCACGATCCGGCAGTCATAGCCCCAGGAGTCTGGGGTTAGGCCACGGCAGCCCTCGCACCGCACTTGCTCCGGCTTTATCCCGAAGTGTCGGGCTATTCGGTCCCTGAGGGGGCCCCCGTCCCGGTAAGCCCGGTAGATCCCACAGGCCCCGCAGTAGAGCCCGCACCGCCCCACGAGCGTCCTATCCATCGTCTCCCCCTCGGAGTTCCCAGGCGAATAAACTTGCGGGCCCACGAATCCATGGTTAAAAGGTCATAGCTGCCTAGGCCATGAGCCCGAGACGGCGGCCACGAAGTCGACCGGTCCCTTGGCCGGGACGAAAAAACGCTCCGCGACCTTCTTACTTGCGGGTCAGGGCTCACCTGTCACCCCCTTCGCGATCCCTCGTTCAGCAGGAAGATCTCCGGCGATCGCGTCCAGGACCGCCTTGGCCTGGGGCGCCCGTTTAAAGGTCTCTTCCAATCGCTGTATATCAGGCCCCAGTAGGCGATCTTCCTGGCGTTATCCAAATTCCCCTCCTCAGGTTTCCCGTAGCTCGTCGTCTACGGGATAGCGGCGGCATATGGCGCCCCGGGTCGACCCTTCGGAACTGGCCCTTCGCCCGCCGGACAGACAAACGCTTCATTGTCCGTCCCACCTCCTCGGCGCTTGGACCTTCCTGGGCCAACCCCCTTTTTGTACCACCTTTTCCGGCCGAGGGCACGACCATTCACTGCGCGCGGGGGCCCTGATCCGGGTGATCTGGCCCGCCGGGCCTGGGAGGCGATGGTGGCAGAGCTTGCGGAGAAGATCTCTCCCGGCAAAGGTGATGAGCCGCCTCAGGGGTGCGGCCCGGCGCTATGTGCTCGCGGTGGGAAGGTAGCTCCACCGGCTCCTTGAGGCCCTCAAGCAGGTGCGGGCAGTGGAGTTCGAGGACAGGACGGGCCTTAAGTACGGGCTACGCGACGAGATCCCCGCCGAGGCGATGCCGGCCTTTAAAGCCCTTGGGGTGGCGCTGCCCAAGCTGGTGGAAAGGCTTTCCTGATCCTCCGGTCTGTTCCCACCAGGAGGCATGGTGCCACACACCCCTGATCTACCTTAAATGGGGTTCCTAACAAGCTTCTTCAAGAACCGCCTGTCAAAGTCGGATCTAGGTTACTTGCACATGGATCGGTATGGGCGGCCGGCCCTGGCCTTGGACCTGATGGAGGAATTCAGACCGGTGTCGGTGGACTCGTTGGTGCTGTCGGTGATCAATCGCCGCATGTTAGAGCCGGAGGATTTTGAGGCCGGGCTTGGTGGGGTGAAGCGCATGCGCCCCCACGCCATGAAGAGGACGCGGTCAGCTTCTATTTTCTGTGCGAGGTTGTCGTGGTAAGATTAAGCGGATTGGCGGGCGGAAACTGTTGCCCGAGGATGTGAGCTTCATCGGTTGGGACGAGGAAGGTCTTTGACAAGTGAACAAAGCGCGCCTCCTCCGGTGTGGCTGAGGGGCGGGGGATCCGCGGAAGGCAGGTGGGAAGGGGAAAGTTTTGGGGAGGGGGTAGTTGACTTGGCCTGCCGGAGGGGGTAGATTGGGGTGGACGGTGTGAGGTCCGCGCGAAGTTGGGATTGGGGCTTGTTGTCAAGCCGGTTTCCGCCGGCGGTGCAGAAAAGACCTACGAACCCTGAAAGGGATTGAAACGGGTTTCATGTGACCCGGTCTCAGACTGGGTACACATGGCAGAAAAGACCTACGAACCCTGAAAGGGATTGAAACGCAAAGACCTCCGCGATCTTTGCGGCTGCCTCCTGCAGAAAAGACCTACGAACCCTGAAAGGGATTGAAACCAGGCCGCCAGCTCCTCCTCGCTCACCTGGAGGAGCCTAGCAGAAAAGACCTACGAACCCTGAAAGGGATTGAAACTCAGGTACTTCATTCTGTCACCTCCAGCTCATACGCGCGCAGAAAAGACCTACGAACCCTGAAAGGGATTGAAACTCGGCTCCCCTAGGACGCTCTTTAAGCTCCTGTTGTGCAGAAAAGACCTACGAACCCTGAAAGGGATTGAAACGAGATCTTGATCGGTCGCCCCCCCTTGATCGAGGCCAGGCAGAAAAGACCTACGAACCCTGAAAGGGATTGAAACCACAGATGTTCTCCGGGATTGGCCTGAGAACCCCACCGGCAGAAAAGACCTACGAACCCTGAAAGGGTTTGAAACATTTCGTGATGCGTGTGATGACCCCATAGACGGCCACGCAGAAAAGACCTACGAACCCTGAAAGGGATTGAAACATCCCCATGGACGTAAATCGTCCACTTTTCTCCGTTTTGCAGAAAAGACCTACGAACCCTGAAAGGGATTGAAACCCTTGTGGAGGTCTCGGTTATCCTCCGGTGCTTGCCATGCAGAAAAGACCTACGAACCCTGAAAGGGATTGAAACCCCTACGACCTTCCAGAGCCTTGGGTGCTCCTCGGCCGTGGCAGAAAAGACCTACGAACCCTGAAAGGGATTGAAACCCAGCTCATGGGCCCGAAGCCCCCGGGCCCTGGCCGTCAAAGCAGAAAAGACCTACGAACCCTGAAAGGGATTGAAACATGTTGGTACTCCTTCTCTTGCTGAATACCTAATTGAGCAAGCAGAAAAGACCTACGAACCCTGAAAGGGATTGAAACCCCAGTCCTTGTCTTTCAAGGTTCGGGTATACCGTTCGCAGAAAAGACCGCAGAAAAGACCTACGAACCCTGAAAGGGATTGAAACATGGGATTCTCGATGGAATCCCAGAAGGGTCCGCCTATCGCAGAAAAGACCTACGAACCCTGAAAGGGATTGAAACGCTTTCACCTCCCTATGGGCTCTTTTTTTAGCCTCTTGGCAGAAAAGACCTACGAGCCCTGAAAGGGATTGAAACTGGAACAGCCGTTCCAGGGTTACGGAAATGAAAGAGCTGGGGGTCTACCATCGGATTTTGTGAGGGGACAGCTGAGGAGGATCGTGGTAGAGGATCAGACCGAAGCTCGGGCCGGCCGGCTCAGGCGGAATTCCAGCTCTCTCCCGGGCCCTGGCGATTACTGCCGGGGAAAGGTTCCAGGCGGGGGACGGCCGGGGAGG
>MTPE01000445.1 GCA_002011835.1 Desulfarculaceae bacterium JdFR-95
CCCGCGGTCCGGGAGGCGGGGCATGGTGCCAAGACAGTTGTCCAGGAGTCATAGTGCCCTACAGGACTCAACTTTTTATCCACAACTGTAGAAGATGGGCAAGACGAAGCGCCTGACCGCATCCGAAGCGGACATTTTCAAAAGCTGTGGGGTGAGCCCACCGCCACGGATCGTGGCGATCCGCTAGGGAACAAGCTTTACCTTCGGTTGGGGCCGGAACGGGCCGTTGTACATGTGCTGATGGCCTGCTGCCAGAAATTTCGCATCAATTCAAGCTTCTCACGATCCGTGTGAGCACTTACTGTCGAACGCCTGGCGGAAGGCAATGGCGTAGGGTGCCGATAGAAACTTGTTGGGAGTGATCAAAGACGAAAAGCATCCCTTGCGCGTTAAGCTAATCGCAAGTTCAAGGAAGAGAATGTAAAGGTCATAGGCCCCCGAAGCAGACATAAAACGCTCCTTCCAAAAAGGTTTTTCATATTGTGAGAGAATGGTCTTTAGCTTGATTGCATTCACGTACGGCGGATTTCCAATCACCGCGTCGAAACCGGGGTTGCGCTTTCGCTGGCCAGTCTCCTCGAAGAACACCTCTGGAAACTCCAGCTCCCAGTGGAAGAAATGTCGCTCCTCAGCAATCTCTTGGGCCTTGGCAAACCAAGGCTGGGAACGGACTTCTTCCTCCCATACTTGGGGGGAATCGCCGAGTTTGAGCAGGAGGTCTTCGTAATCGGCCTCGTTCATCTCGTTCCCGAAGTAGATGGAAACCCACACATTGGCCACCTCTTTAAACGGCTGAAGGAGCTTGAGGATGTGGCCGTACAACTCCTCTTTCTCGCGGATGTCGTCCACCTTCTCGGATGGCTTGCGGAGGAGCTCCATAACTTCGCCGAGCACAACGGGGAGCCGTTCCTTGAGCTTTCCCTCGAAAAGCCCTACCACGTGCTCCCCGATCCGAGCGGCCTTGTCCTTCTTTCCTCGGACAGCCAGTCTCCCTAAGTCCTTGACCCAGGCCCCGATCAACGAGTTTCCCACCCGCAGGTGGTGATCTAGGAAAGAGAGGGGGCGGTCTTTGGCCACGGTGTACAGCCACAACGAGAGCTTGGCAAGCTCCACGGCCAACGGGTTTACGTCCACCCCGAAGATGCAACGCTCCACCACCTCCCGCCGCGCCCAGCGACGTACGTCCTCCTCCACGTCCTCTGGGGATTCACCTAGAGCTTCGATGAGGGCGCGAGCGAGGAAGTCCACCGCCTCCACCAGGAAGTGGCCCGAGCCCATGGCCGGGTCGAGCACCTTGATGGAGAGGATCTCGTCGATCAGAGCGGTTTCCAGCTTTTCGCGCTCGCGTTGGTATGCCTCCCGGTCGTAACCTCGGGCGCGTTTGATCTTCTCATCGAGGTCCCGTTTGGCCACAGCGACTTTCTCTTTCTTCTCCTCCACAAGCGGGCCCAGGGTGTGCTGGACGATGTACTTCACGATGTAGTCCGGGGTGTAGTAGCTGCCCGTGGCCTTGCGCTCTCCTTTGTCGGTCTCGAGGTACACCTCGCCGGCCCGGTAAGTGCGCACGGGGCGCCTGCCTTGGACCTCAGAGAGGGGGACGAAGATCTCCTTGCCCCCGTCTTTGACCACGGCCAAGTCCTCCGGGGCGACCCGCAGCCGGTGCTCAAGCAGTCCCTCGTAAATGGCCCCAAGATGCCGGATGTCGAGGTCCCGGTAGCTCACCGGGCCACGGCCGGTTCTTCCCGCGGCCTTTGCCCGCGCGAGCTTGTCGATGGCCAAAGCTAGGTAGTGGTCCCCGATCTTCCACCGCGCGAGAAGTGGATGCTTTTCTGGGTCGAAAAGTCCCCCGTTGTACGGAGGTACCCCCAGGTGGGCATCACCTTCGTTCACGATCCGAAACAGGACGCCTAGCTGCATCCAGTACTTGTGGGCGGTGGGACTGAACGTATGGCCGCTATCCAAGCGATCGGCGATTTCCCTCGCCATCTGGTGGAGACTGTAAGACTCACGGTAGTCATGGTTTTCCATGGGGAGAAGGCCGCGATCCTCGGCATAGAACAAGAACAGGATGCGATAGATGAGGACGAACGTGTTGGTGCGAATGTCTTCTAGGTCATCTGCGGAAAGGCCGTTTTCGGGGTTCTTGAGGAGGCCTTCGGCGAGGAGTCGCAGCGCCTCGTACACGTTGTCCTTGAGCTCCTCGCCCAGCCGGGCGGCGTATTCCTGGCTCCCCTTGAGCACGCGATCGAGAAAGCCTGTGGTGAAGGCCTCTCGGGAGAAGAAGGCCCAAAAATACGGGAACCCCTCAGGGGCATCCTCGAGAATTGTCTCAAGGTCCACCTCGTAGTAGACGTCCAGCTTGTAGCTCGTGTCACGGTGGTAAAGGCGCCAGTGACGGCCGTTGGTGAGGATGCCCCAAGTTCGGTCGGTGGCGCGAAGGTAAAAGTCGATCTGATACGGCGGGTAGTGGTTCGCAAAGCGATCTCCCGGGCCTTTGAGTTTTGTATCCAGCGACCGTGACCATTGCTTGGCATCCCCGATGGCCACTGCCTTGGAGAAGTATTCGCCGTGCCCCTTCAGATGGTGCTCAGCGTCTTCGAGATCGTCTTCTGCCATGAAGAAGCAAAAATCAGGGCGGCGCGTTCCCTCATAGGAAGGCACTGAGGGCTGCAGAGTGTACAGCTCCTTCCACCCGAGGATGTCCAGCACCGGCCGGATGAAAAGGCGCTCCGTTTCAGCCTCATTGGCCTCGGGAAGTCGGGACTTAACTTGCTCGTAGAGCGCTCGAACTTCCTCAAGGGCACCCGCAGCCTCCCGAGTTGCTCGCAGGAAGAAAGGGTCCTCCTTAACGAGCTCCGCTAGGAAGTAATCGGAGAAGAGAGAACTGTTACACACCACACTGGGCAAATCCTCCCTTGGATGCCGCGATTCAGTTCTCATCCGCCCTCCTCCGGGACAAACTCCACTAGCGCCAAACTTACAAGCTCCGGTTCCTCGTCCACAACGATCTCTAGATTACCGATCTCCTCTCGCCTGCGCTGGACCTTACTTTTGAGGTCGTCGAGCTCTCGTTCTGCCTGTTCCAGATCGTACTCACGCAGCCGCAAGGTCCCCATGATTCGGCGTCGATCTTCCTCATCGGCAATCTCCTCAAGCTTCCTGTGAAGCTCTCG
>MTPE01000302.1 GCA_002011835.1 Desulfarculaceae bacterium JdFR-95
AGGTCGTCGTTCCCCCGCACCCCGGGGGCAGCAATGGTCAATGTAGTTTCCTCACTTGTGGTGTAGGAATCGTTCCGAGCCGTGGGAATATCGTTCACCGGTTGGACGGTGATGGTCACCACCGCGGTGTCGCAATCGTCCGTGCCGCAGTTTCCAGCGTCGCAGAGCCGGTAAGTGAACTGGTCGGTTCCGCACCAGTCGGGATCCGGGATGTAGGTAAAGGAGCCGTTTTGGTTCAGGGTAAGGACGCCGTGGTCCACATCGTCAGTCACCGTAAGGGAACCAAATCCCTCCCCGTGGAGGTCGTCGTTCCCCCGCACCCCGGGGGCAGCAATGGTCAATGTAGTTTCCTCACTTGTGGTGTAGGAATCGTTCCGAGCCGTGGGAATATCGTTCACCGGCTGGACGGTGATGGTCACCACCGCGGTGTCGCAGTCAGGCGTGCCGCAGTTCCCGGCGTCACACCACCGATAGGTGAACTGGTCGGTACCGCACCAGTTGGAATCCGGGGTATAGGTGAAGGTACCATCTGAGTTCATGTTGAGAGAACCGTGGCCCACGTCGTCCAAAACCACGAAAGAGCCAAATCCCTCGAGGGTGAGACTATCGTTGCCCAGAACTCCCTCTAAGAATGATGATACCACTAGGGTGGTATCTTCGTTTGTGCTATAAAAGTCGTCTCTGGTCACCGGTGTATCGTTCACCGCGGTCACCGTGATGGTGACGGTAGCAGTGTCACAATCTCCATCACTGTCACAAAGTCGATAAGTGAACTGGTCGGTGCCACACCAATTGAGTTGCGGGCTATAGGTAAAAGAACCGTCGTCGTTCAGGGTAAGGACGCCGTGGTCCACATCGTCGGTCACCGTGAGGGAACCGACCCCATCCGGATAGGAGTCGTTCGCAAGCACCCCGGGAGCGTTGACGGTGAGGGTAGTGTCCTCGTCGATAGTGTAGGAATCATCAACAGCGTCCACCAGATAAGTATAAATGATTGTAAGCTTGTATATAAACCCGGTGGGGCTATTACCACCACATGCATCAGAAATGTCGTAGAAATTCCTCAACCTAAACCGTAGTAGGTTGTCACCAGGTTGAATGAAATTTGTTACATTGAATGTGCATACCATATACCAAAAGCAATCGTCAGGATTTGGGTTGACTTGATTTCCATTAACATAGGCAACTATGCAGTTGTCAGCACTCATTTCTATAACGGCGGAAACAATCTCGATATTATCGGTAGGGAGTGTAAAAGTCCGGGTGAACCACTCCTCATAAGCTCCATCGCAAGGCCCCCCACTCCCACCGGTACAAGGTTGGGAACACAACCCGGAGTTTTTCCAAATCCAGTTGGCGCCAGAGATTGTGGCCCAACTGGGGGCACACTTACCTGGGTGCACATAACAAGGGCTGCCGTTGAATAACGTGTTGGCGTCGCTGACAATAACCAGCGTCTGTTGAGTCCATCCCCCCACAGCGAGCAGTCCCAGTGACAACACAACCAGTGCCAATTTACCACTCATCGCCCACCTCCTTCATTCTTTTTCGCCGGCCAGAGCCCCGCACCCCAAGCGGATCAGAAACCGGACTCTTCCCGGCCTCGCCTGCCCGAGGGCCACCGCCGAAGTAGCCCTACAGCCACAGGCTTGAGGACGATTTGAAGCTTCCCTGGTCCGCTGGATGACGCCTGTCCGTTCGCTTGAGCGCCGGGCTCCCAAAGAAGGGGTGGGCTCCCGTCACAGGAAGGTCACCTGGGGAGGCAAGCTCGACCAGCTGCCTGGACGGGGCAGCTGTGATCGCCCTCAGCCGAGCCTCGGGGCAAGCTCCAGTCCGTTTTCCTGCCAAGCATCCTCGCTTTCGATCCTGGCGCTTCCCAGAGACAAGTTGTCTTAAATCGCCTAAGTATAGCACGCAGCAGGGAGGGGCGTCCATAAATTAGAAACTAATATGCGGAAAGCCTGGATCACAAGGGATCTCACAGCGAAGAGAAGTTTGTCTGTAATGTACATCACATATATTCGCGAGCCAGAAGAAGGGCCAAGTCAACGTAGCAGCCGTGCTTCCCCCGGGCCGGCGTGCCACTTGCTAAACGAGGTGATCAGCACCCAATCTGAATCGCTTGCCACCGCCGCCTTCTCCTCCACGGTGGCAGCACCTCCAAGCCGCCTCTTCAGGATAAGATCCTCCCAGAAGCTCGCCTTCGTCACCACACCTTGGCGAGGAGGAAGCCGAAGAGATGCTGAACAGAGGATATGGGGAGGCACTCGGGGCAGCGGGGCTGTTCGCCCTCAGCGTACCTCTGGCCAAACTCCTGCTGGGGGAGGTAGCCCCGCTACCCCTGGCCGGCCTTCTCTACCTGGGCGCCGGCTTGTCCACCGGCATCAGCCTCCTTTTCACCCCCCACCGAGGCCTCGAGGCTCGCTTGAAAAGGGCTGACCTGCCGTGGCTCTTGGGAGCAGCCCTGGCCGGGGGAGTACTGGGCCCCATTTCTCTCCTCTACGGCCTCCAAGGGACCCCCGCGGCCACTGCCTCCCTCCTCCTCACCTCCGAGAACGTCGCCACTGCCCTCATCGCCGCGCTCCTGTTCGGGGAGTTCGTGGGCCGGCGGGCCTGGGCCGCCATCGGCCTCATCACCGTCGGGGTAGGGTTCCTCAGCTTGACCCCGGGCGGACAGTGGGGGTTCTCACCCCAAGCCCTGCTGGTGCTCCTGGCCTGCCTGATGTGGGGCCTGGACAACAACCTCACCCGCCACATCTCCCT
>MTPE01000361.1 GCA_002011835.1 Desulfarculaceae bacterium JdFR-95
AGCCACCAGCCGCTATACATGTTGAGGAGCTGCCCCACCGTGTAGTCGTCGATCCCCGCGGGGTCGGGGTTCGTCTCGTCGAACCGCACCTCGGCCTGCAGGAAGTAAGGATGCGCGAGATTCGTGAGGAAGCGGTTGATCCCGTCGAAGGTCTCCGGGTCATCGAACTCGCGGGCCGCGGCCCAGGCGAGGAACACGTTGAGGTAAGTCTCGCCGAGCATCCCCGGCTGCCAGGCCCCCGGGTTCTGCACTTCCCCTCTGATCCCCTTCTCGGGCACCTCGAGCATGAAGGCCCCGATCCCGAAGGGGTAGCGCCTGATGTAGCGCAGCCGCACCTGCTGGTAGAGGTTAGAAGCGAACTCCGGCTCGAAGGCGTTCACCATCAGCGCGACCATGATGTTGGCGAACCCCGACAGGTCTTTATCGGCCTGCTGGGGGCCGAAGGGGTGCCAGCGGCGGTAGACGAGGCCTGTTTCCGGGTCCGACATGTGCTCCCTGATGAACTGCATATAGTTCTTGCGATACTCCTCCCCGATCAGGACGCCGTGCTTCTCATCGGGGCCGAAGACCTGGTCGTAGATGGCCAGGCCCAGGACGGCCATGGAGTTGCACTGCGGGAACCAGTGGTTGGGCTCGCAGGCCACCCCGCCGCAGTAGCCCTCCCCCAGCGGGAGGCTAAGGTTTTCGAGCATCTCCTCGTAGAGGCCGCGGGCCAGCGCCACCGTCTCCGGGCCGTAGGCCTCTTTGTCGCCGGTGATCAGGGCGTATAGGCCTTCTGCGATCAAAAGAGGTGCCCGCCACTGGACGTTCCGCACCATGGGGTCGCCCCAGCCCTGGATGATGGCGTAGTCCATCCAGCCGGCGGGGCTCCTCAAGAGCTCGATCAGTTCGCGGATCACGAATGCAACCTCGGCGGTCCGCCCCGGCTCGATGATCGCCACCGACGGCGCGGCCCAGATGATGGGGATTGCCGCCTGGACCCAGGGGATCCCCCGCAGGCTGGGCGCCCAGCCCCAGTCCCCAGTCTCGTAGAACGATTGGTAGACGCGTTCCAGGACCAAGGGGTCGTCCCCGTGCTCCTCGATCCAGCGCTTGAAGATCCCCGAGTCATAGGGGTCTGGCACCTCGAAGTAGGGCGCCTGGGAGTAGGAGATGACATCCACGGTGCTCAGCACATAGTTCCAGTGGCCGCGGACGTCTAAGGTCAGCCTGTGGTTCTCCAGCTGAGCCCAATACTCCTCAGCCGTGGCGAAGGGTTCTTGCTTGAGGACGAATTCGAAGGTGATGGATCCGAGGACGGCCACTGCGAGTACCAACGTTAAGAGGATGAGCTTGAAGTCCACCGAACCACACCTCCTTCACTCTCTTTCGACGCTCCCGCGAGAGCCCCTTTTTGGGCCTCTCCTTTCCCCGTTCAAGGGGGTGGATGCCAGATTAGCATAGTCTGATTGGTCTTTCCGGGGCAAATTTTCCCGATCTCTCCCGACCCTGTTCGGGGCACTGATCACGGAAAGTGGGGATCTGCCTCCTCGCCGACAAAATGTGCCCCTGTGGCACCCCGCGGGAATTCCTCATGCGCCGTCTTGGCGGCCGGGCCCACTTCCAATTCAGCAAGAGGTTTACCTCTTATGGCTGACCCATCAGAGGGGGGCGAAGGTCTTTTCTATCCAGGCGGCGATCATGTCCCGGACGGTGCGGAAGGCATCCAGTTCGGTTTCGGCTGGGTATGAGGTCGGATCGGGGAAAGGGGTGTGGTATTGGGCTCGGGCCCTGGGGAAAAAGGGGCACGTCTCCCCGGCCCTGTCGCACACGGTCACCACGTAATGGAACTCCTCATCCCGGAGCTCGGCGATGTGTTTGGAGCGGTGGGAGGAGATATCGATCCCTATTTCGGCCATGGCCTGGACTGCCAGGGGATGAAGCCCGGTGGGGTGGGTCCCAGCGCTTAGGGCCAGGAAGCGGTCCCCGAAGCGGGCGTTGAGGAGGCCTTCGGCCATCTGGGAGCGGGCCGAGTTGTGAGTACAGATGAAGAGCACCTTCTTTCGCATCCCACCTTCATCTTATCCGATGGACGCGCAACGGTAGTGTCCGGGAAGTCTTCGGCATGAAGGCATGGGAGGGTTGTCAGCCCCAAGGCCGTTCGAGCCTGTCTTCACACGACGAACCAGCCGGAGCGGCTGATGAAGGAGGCCGCCGAGGCACGCCAGGTGAGGCGCTATGTCAGGGGTCTTTCGGAAACCGCTCGGCTGCAGGTTGCCGCCCCTGCCAGGGAGCCAATCCCCTTTGCTGAGGAGCCGCCGCGTAAACCCATGGGAGTCCCCAATGCTGCAGATGGACAGTAGGGTTGAGCATTCAGCGCGTTGGAAGGCGCCCTCAATCCCGGCCTTTGAACGTCAATACCCCAATATCCTCGCGCGCCGATGCAGCCAGATGGAGGGCATCAGGAACAGAACCCCGGAGATCATAAGCATCCCGATGTCCAGCCCGGGGGCGAGGACACCCCGCCCAAGCAGGGCGTGGTTCAGCAAATCCTGGGCGTAGGTGAGCGGGGAAAGGTAGGCCACCGCCCGCGCCGCAGGCGCCATCTCCTGCAGGGGGATGAA
>MTPE01000083.1 GCA_002011835.1 Desulfarculaceae bacterium JdFR-95
GAACCCACGGTCCTGGGGGCCGAGCAGCCGCAGGTAAGAGCCGTTCTTCTTGATCAGTCCCTCCCGGGAGAGGAGTTCCAAGTCTACCCCCACCGATAGAGCTAGCTTGCGTGCTTCGTCGAACGGAACCAAGGCCCGGCCATAGTTCCACCGCCACAAGAGATAAAACTGGGTCACGTTGTCCACTCCGGCGAGGTGCCCATCTTTCAGGATCCGGCGCAGGGCGAACTCGGAGGTGATCCGTCGGGCCAGGTCTAGCAGCTCACCCACCGACACTGCTTCCCCGGAGAGCCTTTCCACGCGTTGAAAGCGGCCGAACACTTCCACCGCCGGGCCGATAGCAGCCATAGAGAAGTCCGCCCCCTGGATGCCCTGCCGCCACAGCTCCGCCAGGCGCTCCGGCAAGACGCGCTCGAGTTCCTCTTTCACTTGGCTGTACTCCCCTACCTCCTCCGAGGTCCGCTTGCGGCACACCATGTAAATGCTGGAGGCGAGCGCCGCTGACTCATGTGCCCGCAGACGGCTGCCCATTTCGGTATGCACCGGCCAGGAGGCCGTCATGTACAGCCCGGCCTCCAGCAGGGCGTTGATGATCGTCTCCCAGGCAGCGGCGGTCTTATGGGCGAACACGATCACGGCTATCCCGTTCGGCTTCAGCACCCGGCGGATTTCCCGAAAAGCTTGGGTGAGCATCTCCTCGAAACGCAGTTTAGCTTGGTTCATCCCTCCACTCTTGCTGGCGTCGGCCACCATCTCTTGTGATTTAGGAGTAAGCGGAGTGGCGAAGAGTTTTGGATAGAGGTCTCCCAACGTGCGCTTGAGCCACACGTAGAAGAAATCGGAGAGGTCGGCATATGGCACGTTGTCGTAATAGGGGGGATCGGTGAGCACAGCGTCAAAGTAGTTGTCGGGATAGGGGAGCTCTGTGGCGGAGCCGATGAGCACTTGAGGAATTCTCAGGGTCTTCACCTTGGCCCCCTCGCCCCCCCAACGTCGTTGGCATGTCCCTCTCCGGCAACCGACTTGACCCCGTCAACCACCACCATCCCCTCCCTCAGGGCGGATTTTACAAGGGAGGAAGTTTGCTTAACTCGCTCGAACTCCTCTTGGGTATAGCAGAGGAAGTCGATGTGCTTTTCGAACTGGACCAGCTTGGGCAGGAAGGGCATCCGTTTCAGAAAGGGCATACCTCGGAAGGAATCCGCCACCACGATGACGTCGAGGTCTGAACCCTCCCCGGCGGCCCCCCGGGCCCGGGACCCGAAAATCACCACCCGAGCGGGCTTTACGACCTCGACTATTTTCGGCACGGCCTCCGACAAGAACTTCTTCAGCCAATAGTCTTTCTCCTTCATAACCAGCCCCATTTGGCTTCAAAGAAAGCCAGCACTCGAACGGCAACTTGATGGGAGAGGAAAGAAGCGACATCGTAGCCCCCGATGGCGATGTTCTTCTCCGCCATCTCCAGCTCGTGTATGGCTTGTTTGTACCACTTTTTCGCCGTTTCTTTCATCTCAGCCCCTGTCCTCCCCATGTCGTGACGCTCACACCGGTAAGGCCTGAGCCCTGGAGTGACTCCTGGAACGGAAATAGGAGAGCTCGGTGGCGGAGCCGCGCGTAGTGAAGACCTTTTGCTTCATCTCTTTCTCTCCCTTCTGAGTTCTTCCAGCATCGACTGCCCGGCGCAGGTCCTCAAGACTCATGCCCTCCACGAATCGCTCGATGGCGTCCATGGCAGCGATGATGTCTTCCAAAAAGAGCAAGTAATTTCGTTTCATATCCGCACCAGCTCGTCCAGAATATGCTCCTTTAGTTCCGGCCGTATAGCCCGTTCGGAGACCACGTCCACTTTGAGTCCCAACTTCTCTTCTAGAAAGTCCGCCAGCCCCACCAGGTCGAAGAGGGATGCTCCTTCCAAGAAGCGGACTAGCACATCCAGATCACTGCGTTTGTGGGCTTCGCCGCGGGCATAGGAACCGAAAACGCCCACGATTTCAGCCCGGTACCGGCGGCGGGCTTCATCCCAAAGCCCGTGCAGGATGGCCAAAACCTCCGAGAGGGTCAGCGGATGTTTCACGTGGGGTTTCCGTTCCACCCTTCCACCTCCACTGGCGGAATGCGGGAGCAATGCGCGATCACCTCCAGCACCCATTCTAACGCCGACCGCCAGTCCCCGGTGCTCCCACTAAGAGGATTTACCTCTATATAGTCCCAAACTGTCTGTAATGTTTGCCTACCAAAAGTATGCGCGATTAGTTCCTTGCTAGTGTGCCAAACGCATTGGACAGAGCTGTAATCAGCTAATTTATTTAGCACTAGCGCCAAAAAAGTGGTTACGGCTTTGGCGAACTCGGGGGGCAGGTCCTCGGTCAGCATCCGCCGATGGGCCTTTCGAACGTGGTCGGCGAAGGTGATCAGGGCCAGCTTCTGCCGGGCGTTGAACAAGTCACCCCACCGGGTCATGCCATAGCGCTGAACCCGGAAACCGAGCGTCTCAAGTGGTGGCAGGGGCTCATCCGGCACGGGATCAAAGCCCCAGTCGGCCAGCAGCCGCTCGCGCCTCTCCTCCAGGGCGACCTCCGCCGCTCGA
>MTPE01000295.1 GCA_002011835.1 Desulfarculaceae bacterium JdFR-95
GAGGACGCGCTTCTGGATTTGCTGGAGGAGGCGCGGGCGGCGCTGTTGGGGGTGAGGGCGAAAGGGGAAGCGGAGGACGAAACGAAGGATGTATCCCTGGAGGGCATGCAGCCGGACCTGGCTGCTTCGGCCTTTTTGGCCAAGGAGTATTTTGCCGGCAGGCACAGAGGTCGGCTGTGGCACCACGTGGAGAGATTGCTTCCCCACCGGCCCGCTGATGTGGTTTTGACCTTGAGCTTGTTCCTGGCCGACCTGCCGGAGGAGTACGCTGCGCGGGTGCAGGAGGTGTGCGCCCAGACCAGGGAGTGGCTGCGGGGGCAGGAGCCCCAGGCAGGCAGGGGAGACTACCTGGTGGCCTTGGTCCGCTTACTGGCCGGCTCGGAGTTGGAGCCCCCGCCCCAGCTGCCTGAGTCCTGGTTCCGGGGCTGGCTGGAGGTGGCCGATCTCAGCTCGGAGCAGGTGGTGGCGCTGGCCCATTTGGCCTTTGGTTGTGGCGGAGAACAACGCCGTGATCTCCTTGGCAGCATAGCCGGCCATGTTGCCTTCCGTGGTTTCGGTGCTGCTAGTTTCCTGCAACGCGTGGTGCATCAGGCTCCTGAAGCAGTCAAGGCGAAAATCGTTGCTTTCGTGGGCGAGCTGCTCTCTGTGGCGCGTTCACACGCAGAAGATGATCTCCATTTGGCGGCGGTAGAGGTGGAGTGTTTTCCGGGCCAGCAGGATCCCAAGGCTCTGCTCCGCCGTGCAGGCGCAGAAGGGATACGGCTCCTGGCCTCGGCCCTGGCCAACGCGGTGTTTCATGACCGTGCTCAGGATCACACCGAGGGGTGGCTGGAGGAGCTGCGGGCTCTGCACGAGGGTTACGGCCGCGAGGCCGCGGTGCGAGAGGCGCTGGCAAGGGCCCTGGTCAACGCGGTGCGCAACGACCGTGATCAGGATCACACCGAGGGGTGGCTGGAGGAGCTGCGGGATTTGCACCGGGCTCACCCCGAGGCCGCGGTGCGAGAGTGGCTGGCCGCGGCCCTGAACAACGCGGTGTTTCATGACCGAGATCAGGATCACACCGAGGGGTGGTTGGAGGAGCTGCGGGATTTGCACCGGGATCACCCCGAGGCCGCGGTGCGAGAGGCGCTGGCAAGGGCCCTGGTCAACGCGGTGGGTCATGACCGTGCTCAGGATCACACCGAGGGGTGGCTGGAGGAGCTGCGGGATTTGCACCGGGCTCACCCCGAGGCCGCGGTGCGAGAGGAGCTGGCCGCGGCCCTGAACAACGCGGTGTTTCATGACCGTGCTCAGGATCACACCGAGGGGTGGCTGGAGGAGCTGCGGGATTTGCACCGGGCTCACCCCGAGGCCGCGGTGCGAGAGGAGCTGGCCAAGGCCCTGTTCAATGCCTTCAACCACGCCAGCAAGGCCGGAGACCGGGCACAGGCCCGGCAGCGCCTGGAGGAACTCTGGCGGCTGTTCGGCGAATACCCCGGACCTGAGGCGGAGGAGCCATTGATCAAGGCTTTGTTGTTGGGTCTGAAAGAGGGCCTGCCTCGGGCCGAGGAGCTCACCCTGGAGCTGCTGGACAAGGCGCCGGGCATTCCATTCCTTGCCTTGGACCCCCAAGGCAACGTCACCTTCTGGATGGCCTTGCTGCTATATGCCGATGAGCTGTCGCTTTCACCAACACTGCGCGACAAGGTGGAGGGAATGGCGGGGGACTCCTTGGGTGGGTTTCAGGTTATGCGGGAGGCAATAGTCGCGCAGGATCAGGGTAACATAGACCGAGCCCGCGAGCTGGCGCAGCAGGCCCTGGCGCAGGGCCGAGGGCTGCTCCCCCAACACCGAGTGGCCCTTCTTGCCTTGGCCGCCGAGCTGGGGCTCCTGGCCGGTCCGGGGGGGAGGAAAGATAGGCCCGAGCCTGCGATACCCTTGCGATACGGCTGGCACATCCGGCTCTGAGCAGAGGGGAAGGAGATCGACGTCCGTAAGCCGGCCTCACCTCCCCATGGGCCCGAAGGAGGCCCCTCTGGAGGCGGGCATGGCCGAGCTCCAGACCCACTGCACGGCGTCCTTGGAGGCGTCCTGACCCGCCCTGGCGTTCGCCTCCGCCACCAGGGACGCCACCATACGGTTCGCCTCCCGGCGCAGGTCTGCGGGCGTGGCGCCGTACTCCGCCTGCAGGGAGCGCAACTGCTCGATTATCCGGCGCAGGCTGTCGCGGTTGGACTGCACCTGGGTCTTCTCCAGGGCCTTGGAGTAGGTGTCCAAGGCCTCGACCAGCATACTCCTGATGCGCAGCCGGGCGTCGATCTCGGCCAGGCGCATCAGCATGCCCCGGGCGGCCTCCTCTCCCAGCCAGCGGTACACCTGGGCCACCTCGGCCGGGGTCACGTACACCACGGACGAGACCAGTCCCTCCACCGCCTCCGGAGACGGCCGGCCGCCGCCGGCCCGGGCCGAAGCCAGGACCTCCTCCACGGCACGCCGGTAGTCCAGGTAGGCCGCGCGGTAGAGGTCCGACACGTTGCGGCGCAGGCTCCCGCCCGTGGACTTCCTGGCCCCACCCTCCCGAGCGGTGAACACCACGTCGCCGAAGATCGCAGTCAGGGTGCGGGCCTTCTCCTTGGCCTCCCCCTCGTCCATGCCCTCGGCGGTGAACACGTGGGTGAGGAACCTCTCGCCCAGACGGAACTCGCCGTTCTCGTCCAGGGGCAGCCCCAGCAGGGGATTGGAGGCCAACTCCTCGCGGCACTCGGCCATGGCCTGAGTGGTGTTGCCCCGCAGCTTGACGCACTCGTCCAGTTGCTTGGCCTGGAAGTCCTTGATGCGCTGGTCCACGAAGCGGTTCAAGGCCGCACACTGTCCCATGCGGATCTGGAGGCCCATGTTGAGCATGTTGCGCACGTGCTTCACGTAGGAGCACATGGTGGGGGAGTAGTAGCAGAGCAGCAAGAGCGGGGCCTCGGACACCAGGCCGGTGATGAGGCCCTCCAAGGCGTGGGCCAGGTTCTGCAGGTCCAGCATGGCCCGCAGCTCACCGAACAGGGTGCCGCCGGCACACCCCAGGCCGTGGGACTCGCTGACCTTCAGGTCTACGATGCGGTATTCACCCTGGGGGGCGGGAGCCCCCAGTACCAGGCCGATGCGGCGGTGGAGCTCGGGCCGCAGGCTCTCGGCCTCGCCGCTCTCGATCCGTTCCACGTTGGCGCGCACCATGTCCTCCCACACCCGGTCGGGGATGCGCCCCAGGGCCTCGGAGGGCGAGGTCTCCGTGGCGAGGGCCGTGGTGTGCAGGAGGAACAGGACCGCCACCAAGGCGCAGGTAAACTCGCGGACCATGGCCGTCCTCCCACTCGGCGTGAACGGGTCTCTCTGATCAGTCTAGGAGCCAAAGGGGGCCGCCATAGAGGATGAGAGGTGCCGAAGTGGGGGGCTGGTGCTGCCCGCGGGGGAGCTGCGCACTGCCGGCGGTCTGGAGTTCATCCCCGCGCGTACGGGGAACACCGATTCACCATGGCCAGATACTCCTGCTGGGCCGGTTCATCCCCGCGCGTACGGGGAACACTCGTGAACCAGGTGAACGGGGCCTACATGGCCGGGCGGTGGCGCCAGATGTCGCGCCTGGCCGACCAGCGGCCCTATTGGCAGTACAACGCCGTAATGGACATGCGGACGCGGCCGGCCCACGCCGCCCAGCACGGCAAGGTGTACCGGGCCGACCACCCCTACTGGTGCACCTGGTATCACCCCAACGGCCACCGCTGCCGGTGCGTGGTGCTGTCGCTCAGCGAGCAGGAGATGCGCCGGCTGGGGCTGGAGGCGGAGACCGAGATGCCCGCGGGTTGGGCGCCGGACCCCGGCTGGGCCCACAACGTGGGCGAGTCCGGCTGGGGCCGGGGCCTGGTGGAGGCGGCCCTGGGCGGCAGGGCAGACCGGGGCGATTGGAAGCTCCTGCCCGTGGCGGATGTGCCCGGCGAACTCCCGCCCCTGCCCGAGCCCGCGCCCATGCCCGCGCTGCCGGAACACCACGACCGCTTGGCGCGCCGCATGACTCCCAAAGAGATCCTCGCCTACTACCGCGAGGAGGCGGTGAAGCGCCTGGGCCTGGAGCGCGGCCCGGACGGCGGGCTCAAGGACCTGCCCGTGGTGGACGCGGCCGGGGACCGCGGCGTGCTGGCCGCGCGCATGGTGGAGCACGCCATCACCGAGAAGGACATCGCGCGCGGCCGCTACGTGGGTCTGGCGCGGGAGGTGGTGGAGACGGCCCACGAGGTCTGGCTGGTGCCGGGCCAGTACGCCGACGGACGGGTGGTGTTCCGCCGCCGTTACATCAAGGTTTTCCGCGACGACAAGGACCGGCCCATGCTGGCGGTATCCGAGTTCAAGCGGGGAGTTTGGGAGGCGTTCAATGTCTATCCGAGAACGGCGGGGAGGCCGCTTGAGCGGCAAAGAAAAGGGCTGCTCCTGTATCGAGCAGCCCATCAGGGTTCCCGCTAAGGGCAGCTCCCGCCCCGCGGAAGTGCTTCCCGGTTAACGGGGGGCTCCAACCGGGCTCACGATTTTGATGATGAGGCACGAGGTGATGGAAGTCAAGTCCAATTTCTACGCGGAGGTTCTGGCGGGCAGGTCCGAGGTGCCGGAGTGGGTGCTGATTCTGCCCGCGGGGGAGCTGCACACCGCCGACGGTCTGCGCTTCGTGGTGGACCAGGAGGCGATGGATGACATCCTGGCGGCGTTTGAGCGCCGCCAGGTGGACATGGTGATCGACTACGAGCACCAGACCCAGCGCGGGGAGGAGGCCCCCGCGGCGGGTTGGATCAAGGAGCTGCGCGCGGACGCCGCCGGCGTCTGGGCGCGGGTGGAGTGGACCGAACGCGGCCGCCGCTATGTGGAGCGGCGAGAGTACCGCTATCTCTCGCCGGTGATCCTGGTGGATCGCAAGAGCGGCCGCGTGCGGGAGATCGTGAGCGTGGCGTTGACCAACATACCACGCATCAATCGGTTCATCCCCGCGCGTACGGGGAACACAGGTTGCGGGTCTGCTCGATTTGCTCCTGGACCGGTTCATCCCCGCGCGTACGGGGAACACCAACCAAGTTCTATGCCCATCCCGAGGCCGAGCGGTTCATCCCCGCGCGTACGGGGAACACCCAAAAGGTGGCGGCATGGCCCTGGTGGCGGCCGGTTCATCCCCGCGCGTACGGGGAACACGTGCTGGTGGTGGACGCGGACGAGTGGCTGGCCGGTTCATCCCCGCGCGTACGGGGAACACGATGTGCGGGACCGGCGCGGCATCTACCGCAACGGTTCATCCCCGCGCGTACGGGGAACACGTAGCGGGGTGCGCCAGCACCAGCAAGATCACCGGTTCATCCCCGCGCGTACGGGGAACACTTCCGCGGCCAGAGTGCCGAACCGGTCGCAGTCGGTTCATCCCCGCGCGTACGGGGAACACATTCAAATTGAGTACAACAAAACGGTAAGAACCGGTTCATCCCCGCGCGTACGGGGAACACTCATCCAGGCTAAGACCCATATAGGGTGGTATCGGTTCATCCCCGCGCGTACGGGGAACACTGGGGGGAGTGGCAGCAGGCCCATCCCGAGCGCGGTTCATCCCCGCGCGTACGGGGAACACCCTAGAACAAACTGGACTATCAGCGAAGAGTACGGTTCATCCCCGCGCGTACGGGGAACACTGATGAAGCAATCCCGTGATTAGCCCTAGTAGCGGTTCATCCCCGCGCGTACGGGGAACACGCAGAAGTAGCAGATCCCGTAATAATTAACAACGGTTCATCCCCGCGCGTACGGGGAACACACAAGGACCTTTATCCGCGTTCCCAAGTCCTCCGGTTCATCCCCGCGCGTACGGGGAACACATGATCAATAGTCCATCATCACTCAGATACGCCGGTTCATCCCCGCGCGTACGGGGAACACTTTGGCAGGGTTATCTTCAATGATTCTGAAGGCGGTTCATCCCCGCGCGTACGGGGAACACTATCTAAAATCTTGGGTTTTACCTTTCCTAACCGGTTCATCCCCGCGCGTACGGGGAACACCCTAGAACAAACTGGACTATCAGCGAAGAGTGCGGTTCATCCCCGCGCGTACGGGGAACACAGCCTGGGCCAATTTGGGGTCGCGGAAGCCCCCGGTTCATCCCCGCGCGTACGGGGAACACGGGCGGTGGGGAGTGTGGGATTAGGATTTGAACGGTTCATCCCCGCGCGTACGGGGAACACCTGCTTGTCCTGGTGCTCGATGATCAATAGTCCGGTTCATCCCCGCGCGTACGGGGAACACCCGAGAATCCCCATCGCCATCACCAAGTAGGTCGGTTCATCCCCGCGCGTACGGGGAACACGCATGGGTTTCTCCTAGCCTTCGGTTTCCTGTCGGTTCATCCCCGCGCGTACGGGGAACACTCTTGCGCGACCAGTCTGGTCCAGAGTACACCCGGTTCATCCCCGCGCGTACGGGGAACACGGCAGCTGGTCGTCGGGAACCTTCTCGAACTTCGGTTCATCCCCGCGCGTACGGGGAACACCACCTCCTGCAGCATCTTCACGTCCGGGAGCACGGTTCATCCCCGCGCGTACGGGGAACACCTTTGATGATCAGGCGATCCGCATCCTGGAGACGGTTCATCCCCGCGCGTACGGGGAACACTATATGCAGTTGGGGCACGGAAGATACGGGTCCGGTTCATCCCCGCGCGTACGGGGAACACTCATCCAGGCTGAGCCCGGCCGGTAGGGGGATCGGTTCATCCCCGCGCGTACGGGGAACACAAAGAGAGCAATGGGGTCGTGGAGTGGTTCGCCGGTTCATCCCCGCGCGTACGGGGAACACGGGTGACCCGATAATGGTCGAAGGATATTATGCGGTTCATCCCCGCGCGTACGGGGAACACCGAGGACCCCGACTTCGGTATCGCCCAGGCCGCGGTTCATCCCCGCGCGTACGGGGAACACTCTTGTTGTAACCACCCGAAATGACAAGCTGTCCTGAACGCCAAGCTAGTTACCGATTTCACCAACCTCGCCCTCGGGCAAAAAAGAAACCAACTTCACCCCATCCAGCTCTACCGGAACCCGCCGGTTGGCCCCCAAGGTGACGAAATCAAAACCCTGCTCGGTGTTGCTCTGCCACACCATCACCGCATTGCCTGCACCAACTCCCTCCTCCACGTTCTTCCACACCATCTCCCGCGCTCGCCGCGAAAGCTTACCTACATATACCCCCGCCCGTACCTCCAGAAGCCACACCGCCAATCGCCCCCGAAGACGGAGCGGGACGTTCTCAACCACGATGACCATCATCACCTAATGGCTCCGGATCGGCAAAGGCAGGGCCAATTGCGTCGGGGGGTGGCTGTGGCATCTCCAAGCCCCCGGCGGCCAACACCCGCTCGATGGTGGGAATGATACGCTTGAGCAACTTAGTGCGGCGAAAGCTGTCCCGACAGGCCAAACGTACCTCTCTCTCTGGGTTCACAGGCTTGCGGGCGGCCACCCGAAACGCAACCGGCACTACCGTCTCGAACTTGAAAAGATCGGCGATGTCGAACACAAAACTCCGCGGCTTGCCGGTGTGTATGAAGCCCACCGCCGGGGAATAGCCGGCCGCCAATATCGCCGCCTCGGTCAGACCATATAGGCAGGCTGTGGCGGAACTGAGGCAACGGTTGGGAAGGTCGCCGCTACCCCAGTTGGTGGGGTCGTAGTTCCGTACCTTCCAGTTTATCTTGTAGCGCTTGGCCAAAAGCCGGTACATGGCCCTTACCCGCGCACCCTCTATACCCCTCAACTGCTCCACGCTGCGATGGGCGGGCGGCTCCTCGCCGAACCGTAAGGCATACATGGCACGCACCACCTTGAGTCGCGCCGAAGGGTCGGAGGCCAGGCGTACCTGATAGATCAACTTGTCCGATCTGGCGCCACCTGGCTGTCCAACCGCGTATAGCCGTACCCCCGCCTCCCCCACCCACACCAGCAAGCACCCGACCCTGGCGGCTAGACAAACCGCGGCGTGACTTACCCGCGCCCCCGGTTCCAACATGAGGCAACTCACCGAACCTATGGGGATGTGGGTACGCACCCCGTTCTTGTCCACCACCACGAAGGCGCCGTCCAATACATCCAACCGCCCCCGCTCCAGAAACATCACCGACAACCGTTCCTTGAGGGGCAGGGGGCGAAGCGGCGGCAACATCATACCCTCCTGACCATGAGAAGCCCGTTGCCAAAACCCTTGGCCGGACCGATACCCTTGAACAAGGTCCGGCGAAACACCTCCGGATCGCGGACCTCCAGGATCCCATTGAAGTCCACGGTACTGATGCTCACCACCTGCCGGCCGTGGCGCATCCAACGGTGTTGGCGGTAGCCGTCGGCCCACAGGTGCTCCTCTTCCACCCGAAAGCCCGCCTTGGCCGCCCGCTCCTGCAGCCACCTTCCCGCCGCCTCTCGCACCAACTGCGCCAGGGGGGGAATCGGCTTGCCTTCTCGACGAAGCCGCCACTTGGCGTCCATGACCACGTCGTGCCGGTGCTGGCGCCCCTTCTCGTCACGGCGGGAAACCACCGGGTTGGCCCGCAGGCTGAAGATCAGCCGCTCGCCTTTGGCCACCTGTGGGCGGTAGGGCTTGGTGGCGATCTCCCACAGGCCGTTGTCGCCCTCCGGCGGTCGTGCGCTCACCGTGTACACCACCGGTGTTCTCTCGCCTCGTCCCGTCTCCACCCGGTAGAGGAAGTCGCGCCGCCGGTCCGGCCGGTCGGCGAACAGCTCCCACACCAGGCGGTGGAACATGTGGGTGTCGCCCAGGGCCCGCCAAAGGCGAGGGTCGTCTTCGGCCCCAGGTGCCAAGCATAGCCTGCTGAAGTACATGACCTCTCCCCCCTCATGCTTCGGACCAGACCAGGGCCCGGCGCCGCTCACGGCGCAGGCCGAACTGCCAGCGGGTGCGCTGGGGATGGGTGTCGCGGCGGTGGAACACCTGGTCGCCAGGCGCCGGAGCCAGCAAGGCGTCGTCCTCGTCGGCCAGCAGATCCAGGGGTCGGTCCGGCGCCGGCAAGGGGACCGCCAGTCCGGCCTTACGGAAGACCTCTCCCATCAGCTTCAGGTATCTCACCAAGGCCCGAGCCACGTCGCGGGCTGCGATCAGGCGGGGAGAGAACGGCAATCCCGGGGGACAGCTCTTGCGGCCCAGGTAGGGTACGTATACCGGCTGCTCCAGGGCGCGGGCGATCCGCTCCAGGCTGGGGCAGCCCTCTGTCCTGCGACGCCGCAGCCCCACCGCGTAGCGGGCGTCGCAGTAGTAGTGGCGCTCACTGACGATGGGGGAGTCTCCAGGGGTCAGGGCCAGGACNTCCTCGCGCCGGGTGGCGTAGCCGACTCCGCGCCGGTGGCGCGGAGGCTCCACGGTGTGGAAGTCGCGCAAGGGCTGCCCCGGCGCCACTACCAGTACGGCCAGGGACAGCCCCTGGTGCAGGGCGTCGTGCGCGGCTTGGTCGAAGCGGTCCACGCCCAGAGCACCGGCCAGCAGTCCCAGCACCGCGCTCTTGGTGGGGTGGCCCTGCGAGGGGCGCACCTCGCCCACCGCGATGTCTCCCCAGGAGCACAGCGGACCTTGCAGCCAGAAACAGAGGAACCGGCTCATGCGCAGGCCTCCCGGCAGAAGCGGACGACCTCCTCCAAGGAACCCTCGCCCGCCGCGGCGTCCATCTCCACGCGGGCCTCGGCCAGCGCGCCGTAGACCTTGTCCATCCTGTCGCGCGTCTCGCGCAGGGCAGCGATCGCCGCTCGCACCTGGTCGGAGTCCTTGATCGCGGGCACGAAAGACCAGGCCAGGGAACGGGGCTGGCGGTCACCTCTCTCGGCCAGGACGTAGTTGGCAAGAGCCCGGGAGGCGAAGCTGTTCTGCTTGCCGGTGGGGCCCACCGTGGCCGCGGCCTCCGCCAGGGCGCCCAAGGCCCGGCCGGCCAGGTCCTTGTTGCCGCCCAGGTTCTCGATCAGCAGGCGGCAGTCGCAGCACAGGTACAGATAAAAGGTGCCCGAGCCGAACTCGATCTCGTCCATGTGCCCGGCCCCCACGTCCTCCACGCCGGGATTGAGGTCGTCCATCGCGGTGAAGAAGTCGTCCTCCACCACCACCCGGTTCACGGTGACGGCGTGGGCCACCTGCACGGCGGCCTCGATGTTGTAGGATGGCTGGTCCGCCAGCATGCGACCGAACATGGCCAGGTCCACGGCCGAGTCCTCCTTGCGCAGGGCCTGGCGCAGTTCATCGGGGCCGGGCTCCTCTCCCGCGGCGATACGCTCCACAAGCCCGGCGATGGCCTCCATCTCCGTGGGGCCCAGGAACACCAGGTGGTCGAAGACGAAACGCCGGGAATCGTCCAGGTCCAGCTCCTTTTTCTGAGCCGTTTTCTTTTTGCGTTGCTTGGTTTCGCTGGCCTTCCGGTACACGGCCATGAACTGGTCGGTCCACTCGGCGGCCTCCGCGGGTGGCACGCCCTTGTCCACCAGGGGCTCGAACACCAGCTTGCGGAAATCGCGGGTGCGGGTGCCCATCTGGCCCGCGAACGCCTCCTGGAAGACCTCTGAGGTGCGCCAGGCCCGCTTGAGGCTCTGGGAGGAGACGCGCAGGCGCAACTCGCCTCCCATGAAGGCGGTCTTGGGCCGGTTGAGGTCGTCGCGGTTGAGGTTGGAGGGAGGGTAATGGGTCAGCAGGTGCAATTGCAGGAAGTGGGACATTGGCCTCATCTCCTTTCTTGCCTTTGACACGAATCAGTCCGTCCGGGGGGCGGCGGCATAATAGTCGTAGGCCCAGCGTTCCTTGACCCGCTCACCCCACCAGTAGATGTCCCCCGCCAGGGGTGCCACCGGNGCCTGCCCGCCCAGCAGGCGCACCACGCGNGACAGGGCCGGGAGTAGTTCCTCGCGGTCCTCCACCAGTAACAGCCTCCGGAAACGCAGGTCGCTCACCCGGGNCTGGCCGCTGCCGGGACGAGGCCGGGCCATGAGGGTGGCCAGGCTGGAGATGCCTTGGGGAGCGGTGTCCAGCTCCACGTGGGCCAGCACCGCCGCGGCTGGAGCCAAGCGGCGGCCGTCCAGAGGATGGCCCAGCCTGCGCAGGCGGTGGTACAGCCGGTGGAAGGCCGGGCAGGCGACCGCCTCGAACACGGAACGGCAGCGCCGGAGCTGGGCGCGGCCGGCCCGGTCCGCGGGCTTACCCGCCCTCTCCTGGGTGAGTTCCGCCCACCACTCCTTCACCGCGCGGGCCACCTCCTCCCGCTGAAAGTGGATCGCTTCCTCTCTCATGCCTCACCTCCTTGCCCGCCGGGGTGGACTTCTCTCCGGGGGGTCGGGGATGGTAGTTCCATGAGTTCGCGGAGTTTCTTGTGGGCCCTGGGGTTCAGGGAAGCGGCCAGCTTGTTGCGGGCCAGGGCTATGCGCCGGGGGTCGGCCGGCCCGGCCAAGTGGGCCTGGGCCTGCTGCCGGAATATCTCCAGGGCCGTGTCACGCAGGGTGCGTACCCAGTCCTCCTTGCAGGCGACGAACTCCGGCCCGTCCGGGTCTATCCCCCGCTCCAGGAGGTCGCGCACCCGGTGGAGCGCCCGGTAGAAGTCGGCCTCGGTGTGGTGGTAGAGCTGCTCGGAGGCCAAGGGCAGGGCCCCTTGGTTCACCTTGACCTTGCGGTCCGGGCTGAACCACGCACTCTTGAGGCAGGCGGCCAGGGTGTTGGCCGCATGGTCCGCAGCCAGGACCAGGGCCCGGGCCTGGTACTCGAACTCATCACCTTTATCCGGTGGGAAGGACACCAGGGGCATCTCGCTATCCACCCAGCCTCGGGCCTTCTTGTTGTCCATGTCGAAACCATAGGCCCACAGGCGTACGCCTCCCCCGGAGGCCAGCTCCCGGCCGGGAGCCTTCCCGTACAGCTTGCGGGTGAAACGCCACACCACCTGGGCGGGCAGGCGTTTGCCCTCCCCGTCCCTGAGCACCAGGCCCAGCCAGTGGCGGTAGCAGATACCCCCGGGCTGTCCCTTGACCGCCACCAGAGTGTCGTTGGTTCGGTAGTACGGGGACAGGGGATGACGCCAAGCGCCTTCGTACTTGATGCCCAGGGGGCGCGCACGGTAGTGGCTGAACAACTCCTGGTCCTCCCGGCCGCAAACCGGGCAGACTCCNTTCCGTGCCGCCTGGTCCAGCTCCAGGCGGATGCGCCGGGGCATACCCCAGTAGACTTGAACGGGGTCGGCCTGNAGGGGTGTCAGGCGGATGGGTTTGGCCTCGCTGGTTCTCTTCAGTCCCAGCCAGGGGAAGATCCGGAGGCTCAGGGGATCGTCCGGAGGGCCATCGGTCCAGAAATCGTCCGCCGGCAACACGGCCAGCCACAAGGTCTGCCAGAGGTCCCTTCCCAGGACCATGGTGCTCAGGGGGCCGCCACCCCGCAGGGAGGTGAGGTGGCCGCGTCCTCCCCCGGAAGCGAAGGTCTGGAGACAGTACAGGGCCGCGGCCAGGCAGGACCGGCACATGCCATCCACTTGGCCTCGCTTGACGAACAGATCCTTGTTCTCTCTCTCCTTCTTTACCTCGGGCTGGTCCATGAGCAGGAGGGCCACTGGCGCGGCTTCGGCCTCGGCCGGCAGTTCCACCTGCATGAAACGGGGGCCATCGCCGTCCAGGTCGAAGGCTGGCGAGAGGCGCTGGAAGGCCCGCTTCAGGGTCCGCGGCGAGGGCGGGCGCTCCCAAGCCCGCAGCCAGGCGTCCTCGTCTCGGGGCGGCCAGGCGGTCTGGAGCAGACCCACCAGGAATTGCACCAGGGCGCCGCGGAGGTCCGGCCGGGAGGGGTCCACAGTGACGAAGGGGTCGTCCCCCCCGCCTCCCCGGTCGGTGATGCACCAGGGCGGCACCCACTCCAGGGTCCCGCTCCGGCGCCGCAAGGGCAGCCAGGATTCGTGGATCAGGTTGAACGGAGACAAGATTTCCCCCCTTTCTCGCGGACTGAACCCCGCAAGGCTGGCCCCCTCGACCGTAAACGAAAGTCGGCTGGGTCGTCTCAGTGAGGATTCGGGTCGTATCCATACCTGGGAACCTCTCGGGGTCTCGCAGGGATCCGCAATTCGGCTTCGAGGGATGCCCCGCCGAGATCGTCCGTTTTAAGGGAACCCCCGCAGGGCGGGGAACGGTGTCGCTGGGGTTCGGCACTCAACTTGTACCTGGGTTCATCCCCGAATCATTGGGGAACACACTGGATGACGGGGTGCAGCTTGAGTATGGCAGAGACCTTTGGGTTGGTCAAGAGGTAAAAGTTAAAAATCCCAAACGTGGGTGGTAAGTGACGGTCCGTACCCGGCCCGAGCGGTCCTTTACCTTGCCGACCCAGGAACCCTCCTTTCCTGGAACCAGGGGTACCAGCTTGCTCCAGCGACATTGGTCCGGCATGGCCGCCTTGGCCTCCTCCATGGCACGAGCCAGATCGGGGTCCCCCGGCGGCGCTTCCCCGGCCACCCGCGTGGCACGCACATTGACCTCGCTCAGCTCCCAAGCCGCCTGGGGATCGGCCTCTCGGGCCCAGGGCAAGAGGCGTCCCCCTTGCCAGCGGGCCAGGCGCAGGGTCACCGTATCGGCATCCAGGCGCGTGGCCACGTCCTCATCCCAGAGAAGATACTGCTCGCCGTAAGCTGCCCGAGGCTGCAGGAGCCAGCCCTGGGCAATGGCCCGTCGGGCAAGATCGTCTCCCATCTGCTCCTCCTCCACCTCGCGCAGCTCCGTAGGGATGGCAGCTTGGCCCGCGGGGCCGAACACGGCCTCGATCAACTCACGCGACTGCTCAGGCAGCCGGAGCCTTGCTTTTCGGGCCAGGACGCGGCAGGTGAGCCAAATCTGGCCGTGATGCCGGTACACCCAGCGGCCGCGGGGAAAGAAGCGGGCATACCAGTCTCGGGTCGGCTCATCTTCGGGCGAGGGCGACAGAAGCAGAAGCCGGGCCTCGGGTAAGGGACGCTCCGGACGATGGTGGCGTTGCAGACGGCCCAGGCGCTGGATAACCAGGTCCATGGGGGCGAGATCGCTGGCCATCAGGTCGAAGTCCAGGTCCAGGCTCTGCTCCACCACCTGGGTGGCCACCAACACCCGCCCCGCACGTCGTTCCGGGGTGCTCCCGGGCCCAAAGCAAGACAGGACCTCGGCTTCCACTGCCAAACGGTCCACCATGGCCAAGCGAGCATGGAACAAGGTAACCCGTTGCTGTCCCAGCTCTGCCGCCAGCCTCTGGTAGGCCTCCAAGGCGTCGTCCACCGTGTTCCGCACCCAGCAGACACAGGCGCCGCCCCGAGCGGCTTGGCACAGGCGCTCGGCCAAGCGTCCGGGGTCGTGGATCAGTTCCACACATATCTCCCGCACCTGTCCGCGGGAGGGCGGAACGCTTACCTCCTCTATGCCACGGGCGTGTACATGGGTGAGAAGCGGGTAGGCCATGGAACGCGGCTCCTCCCCTCCGTTTACGTGAAGGCCCTCACGGAAAGCCTGCACCAGGCGGATGCGCAGATCCAAGGGTAGGGTGGCCGAAAGAAGTATCGCGCTGCCGCCCAGAGCGGCCTGGAACCGCAGTAGGCCCTCCAATATCTGGGTCATATAAGGATCGTAGGCGTGAACTTCGTCGGCGATGAGGATGCCGCGGCAGAGGCCCAGCAGCTTCAGGCTCTGATGCCTGACCGGCATCACCGCGGTGAGGGCTTGGTCCAGGGTGCCCACCCCCACCTGGGCCAACAGGGCCCGCTTGTTGCTCTGGGCCAACCAGGCCGCGCAGACTGCCGTGTCGTCTTCCTCCGCCAAGGGCCGGGTGGAGGGCGCGGCGATCTCCACGCTGCGGCAGAACTCGTCCACCAAGTGGCGCTTGGAGTGGGCCAAGACCAGCGAGGGCCTGCCCTCGCCTGTGAACAGCCGGCGATATACCTTGCCCAGCCGGCCATACATGGCGTCGGCGGTGGCCATGGTGGGAAGGGCCAGGTAGAGTCCATTGCCATGCCCCGAGCCCATGAGCCGTGCCGCCAGGGTCAGGGCGGCCTCGGTCTTGCCGCTGCCGGTGGTGTCCTCCAGGATGAAGAGCTGAGGGCCCGAAGCGATATTCACCTCTTCGGCCAGAGCCTGCATCGGGCGCGGTCGGCGATCCCCGAACAGGGAGCTGAATCCCCGGAAAGGAGCCGGCTTGGCACCGGCCACCCCGCTGGCCGCCACGGCCCGCCGGGCTATCTCCAGTGATACCGGCCAACGCTCTTCAAGTGGTTTGGGCTGGTTGTCGAAGGCAAAGTATTCCGGGTTGGAGGCCAGCCAGTCGGCCAGCACGCACAGACCGGCCAAGAGCCAAGAGGCGCCACTCACCCGGTCCCGCGCAGAAGGGTTGCCCCAGACCGCCAAGGCTTTCCCGCCCGGGTCCACCACCCGCGCCAGGTCCCGGGCGTATGCCAGCAGGCTCTCCCGGTCTCTGGCCGGAAAGGCGCGTTTGGCCAGCCTGGCTTGCTCGGGGAAACTATCCAGGGGCCGGCCGTGATGCCCCGCCACGGCGGGGAACAGGGCCTCCAACACGTCCCGTTCATGCCCCTTGTCCGGCAAGCCCAGCCATCCCTCCTCGAGCCAGGCCGGAAGCAAGATGAACCGCCACGCGGCCATGCCGAGGTCTTGATGCCCGGAGGTGAGTGCCGAAGGCTGCCTGTCGGGCTGGAGCCGAACCAGCAGGTCCGGAAGCAAGGACTGAAAGCGCAGGGAAAACTTACCGGCATCGTGCAGGCCGACCAAAAAGGCGGCCAGGGAAGCCACCGCCTCGAGGCACAGGCCCAACAGCCGGGCCAGCTGAGAAGCAAGACGTCGTTCCCATTCCAGGATAACAGCGGCTACCGCGGCCACGTCCAGACAATGAAAGGCGAGGATATGGTGATCACCGGAGGACTTTTCTGTTTTTCCCCAATAGCCGAAGTAACTTGCCGGAGAGGTCTGTTCCATTGCGATCTGATGGTCACCCTCTTGGTTCTGAATCCTTCCCGAAACCAGCTCGCTTCACTTCAGAAATCATTTTGGTTCCCTGAAGGATCTCGTACCAGGAAGTGATGCTCTTTGATCTTCCGTTCGCGTGGGTTCATGCCGGCGATACATAGCTCGCCCGCGTCGCGAAGGTCGCGGACGATTCCCTGGATGTCATCTTCCCAGATCAGCGGCATCTCGAGCAACGTTCCGAGCACCACCTCGAACCTCACACGCCGTTTGTTTCGGAGCAGAGTCCGAAGCCGCTCGGTTGCCCTGGTGTGCTGTACCACACGGTTCTTCTGGAAGATTCGGTCCAGGGAGGGGATCTCTCGAGCGTCGAACAGCTCGGCTTGTCCGGTCCGCCGGACCCGAGCCTGCTGTTTGGCCGCGAGTCGAATTCGCTCTTGCTCTGCCACGGTCTTGCGTTCGATACCTCGAAACTCACGCAAGCCCTTGATATGGCGGGTTCCGTACACCAGGTAGAAGTAGGAGCGATCGGCCGTCGGTTTGAGGATGCGTGTTGAGGTGACGTGTTGAAACCCACCGACAACACGCAGCCGGTCGCAGTACAGTTGGATGATGGCTTTTTCGCGGCCCTCGCCTTGTCGAACCGCATCTTCCCATCCGGGGCCACCGAACAGCTCGTCGAAGGTCCGCGCGATCTCTGGCCGCGGGTCGTCGAGGAACCGGTTGATGTGGTCGAACATGAAGTTGACCAGAACCTCACCGCGGCGTCGTTGCAGGATCGCCTGAATCTTACGCAGGCCGAATCCTGTCCATCCCGTCGGGTCGATGAAGATCAGGGAGAAGGAGGAGCCGCAGAATCTGAGAACGTCGGGAATCAGCGCCTCGAACTCGCCGTTGAGCACCTGGATTTCGAGGTCGGTGACTTCCTTGATGGCTCGCTGCAAGTCCTCGAATGCGCGTCGGTCCTTTTCGATGAAGAGGCACCGGACCCTCGGTTCTTTCCCCACTCGCCGTAGTCCCTCCTTCACCTGCCGGAGCTTCTGGATGGCGATGATGAACGAGGTGTCTTCGAACGCTTCGTCGGCCGACTTCCAGGGTCCGGAAAAGCCGTCCACGTAGACGAACTGCGGGTGACTGTACCCGATGATGTAGGCGACGCGCTCGAGGTAGTTCTCCAGGAAGAAGTGCTTGAGGTAGGTCTGCTCGCGGCCCTCGTAGTACTGCGGCGGCTTCATCCCCTACCGGCTCTCCCCGTCACACTCCAGAGGCCATAGGGAGCGACGTCACCACGGAAACCCGCCTCGGTCGGCCCGGAGTGTGCTTCTTGCGAAGTGTCCGCACCTCCTTGGACGCCTCCTCGATGATCCGATCGCGGTCACCAAGAAGGCAGTGACATCCTCGGAATGTCATCCCGAGGTCCCGCCAGAGCCGTTGATCCTCCTTGCATAGTGCTGGTACGACCTTCGCAGAGAGCCGTTGGAGCGCGAAGCGGTACAGCTCGAGCTGCTGCTCGTAGGGGATGCGATATTTGAAGCCCGATGCGTCGCGTTTCTCGGTCAGGAAGTCGAAGATGCTCTCGTCTCGGCCGTTTTTACGCGCCGCCGTGCGAAGCGAGCGTCCGGAGGTCGCGCGTAGCGCCCCCAGGGTGACCATCTCCGGCCCGATGGCATTGATTTCCTTGATCGCATGCGTGTAGCCGAGCCTCCAGCCCTCGTAGGGCACCATCGGATCCAAACGGAACCGTACCGGCCAGCCCGCGGCCTTCATACGCCGTGCCGCCGCGAAACGGGCCGAGGGCGGCGGCGCCCCATGCTCCCACCTCCGGGCCACGTACTCCGCGTTCACCGACCAGGAGAAGACCACTTGCTTCGTCGGCTCCAACTCCAACGCATGGTCCATTTGGGTCGACTTGGTGAGAAAGATGAGTCGATGACGGCGTTGCGCCGCAAACAGTGGGATGACCCAGTGCGTCAAGGACTTGCCGGTGACCTTGCGGAAGACCTCGTCGAAGGCCAGCCCGTCCTGCAGCTCACCGACGATGAGCATCTTCGGTACGGGATCGGCGAGCCAGGCATCTAGTTCGCGGAGCATGTCGTCCACATTGGTATAGATCATCCCGGCCAGGACCTCCGGGTTGAAGCGGAACCACGGCGTGGTCTGCAGGAAACAGTACGCGCATCGGTAGGGGCAGCCACCGGCCGGTACGAGCTGCCAGAACCGGAAGCACACGATGCCCGAGCCCTCGCCGGGGCCGCCGAACTGCCGGATGAACCTCGAGGCGCGTCTGCCGATCTTCATGCCGTTCTCCTCTTTTCCAAAGGCACCGACCGCTACTGTCGTCCACCCTGGCACCCGCCGTCCAGAATACGGAGCACGCCGGTTACGACGCCGTGCACGTAGGTGTCGGGTGTGTCGATAGGGATGGAGGCGTAGCGCGGGTTCTCCGCGACAAGCAACCAGCCGTCCGGCGTCCGCTCGAGCCGCTTGACCGTGGTCTCCCCGTCGAGCGTGACGACCACGATGCTCCCCGGGGGAGGTGCGGAGTCCGGCGCAACCACGACCAGGTCTCCGTCCAGGATCCCGGCACCCTCCATGCTGTCACCGCGCACCCGCAGCAGGAAGCTGTCCGACCGGCGGACCATCTCCTCCGGCACCGGCAGGCTGTCCCCAACGACCTGCTCCACGGATACGGGGATGCCCGCCGCGACGTCCCCAACAGCCGGAAGGAACACACTCCTCACCGGCAGGTGTACCAGCGCCGCACCCCGTGCGCGACCTCTTGCGGCTCGGAGCCACCCCTTACGGACGAGCGCTCGGATGTGGTCGCGCGCCGTGCCGGTCGAACGCCAGCCGAACTCGCTACACAGCTCCCGCACCGTAGGCGGCGGCAGGCCCTCTCGATGGCGCCGCTCGAAGAAAGCGAGCACCTTACTTTGCACTGGCGGGAGTGAAAACTGGCTTCTACTTCCGGCGCCACGCACGTTTAACTTCTCCTCCCGAAGCGCCTGGCTCTGCGAACACTACTACCACACATATGTGTGGATGTCCAGCATCGCTGTCCCCGCTACCTCACCCGGGCTTCGGTGAACACGGTGCGGAGAGCGATCACCCCGGACTTGGCGGCACCCTCTGCCCGCTCGGCCAAGCCGGTGCGGAGCATCTCGCCGATGAGAGCAGCCGTGGACTCGGCCCACTGGGTGACGGGCAAACCTTGCGGCGGCAGGATCAGGGACGATCCTCGTGTTGTTTCACGTCAGGCGCGGACGGGTACCCCGAGTCATTGTTCAGAGACGCGTCCGGACGGTGGAGGCGGTGGTGTTCCCCGAGCCGTACCGGCGTTGGGGACGGGCCTTGCGGGTCGGCCGGCCCTGCTTCGTCGAGGGCGTGGTGGAGAGCGAGTTCGGGGTGGCGACGTTGCGGGTGGTCGACGTGACGACCCACGTCCACCGGGTCGGAAGGCGTCGTCCGAGGGAGGGCTACTGCATGCCTCCCTTCGGCGGCCCCAGGACCTCCACCCTGTCGAGGTGCCCTCTTCGCTGCTCCAAGAAGGCCATGAGGCGATCCAGCTCCTCTTTGGACTCGATGTCCACCAGACGCTCGCGGCCCCAGGCCTCGAAGACCCGGAAGCCGGCCTCCTTCATTTCAAGGGTGATACGTTCGTAGGTATCGAAATCGTCCTCGAACCGGAAGACCACCGACACCGTCTGGTGACCGGCGGACTCAACCAGTTCCTCGTACACCACGTGGGGACCGTCTCGGAAGACCTCCTCCTCAGTGGCCGGTCGGCATCGCACCACGTCCCCCACGCTCAGCCACCAGGCGCCGCATGGGGGATGGAGAAGACGGTAGAGATCCTCTCCCACTCGCTCGGCGGCGAGGATGTCGCTGAATCTCGCGCCGCCGTCCTCGATCTTGAATGTTACCTTGACTCGGGCCTTTTCCTCCATCACCAACCCCCTGGCGATCTGAGCGGTTCATCGAGGAGGGGGAGCCTGGAGGCGTCAGACTCACCCCTCCGCGGGTCAGAGACGAACGTGGACGTACTCCAGGAAGTTCTCGGTGAGCTTCCTGAAGATCCTCGTGTCCCCAGGGCGAAGGAAACGGTCCGTCCGAGACTGCGACGCCACGACGGTGGTCAGATAGCAGGTGGGAGTCGTTCTTTCCAGACGAAACTCCACCTTCCCTCGCACCGTGTTGCCGCTCATGGCGTCGTATCGAACGACCAATATCCCGTTCTCAAGAGACACGTCTCCCAGCTCGAACCTGATCCCGTGGAACCGAAACTCCCTGGGCAGATGTTCTTCGATCTCCCGGAACTCGAACCTGGCCAGGGCGTCCTCCAGCCGGGCCAGCCGTTCCGGGTCGATCCTCCTCCTTCCGTCCCAGGGCAGGGCGGCGAGCACGTCCGCGGCTCGCCACCAGACCAAGTCCGCTCCCTCACTCGTGAAGCGCATCCTCTTTCCTCCTCGCCAAGGTTCCGTCCCCACCGAGAGCCAACGACGGCGCCGATGACCCTTGGCGGGGACGGAACCCGGCAAGGAGGCCGGCCTCCAGGCTCAATAATATTCTAGCTCCACCGGGTGGAGGAGCCGGGAGTCCACCCCGGGAGACCCGAGACGGGGTGTTCGCCCATCCAGATGGAAGGGGGCGTACTTCATGCTCATCCGGGACGACGAGGGCGGCGCTCATACGATCCGGCGCTCTCCCCCCCGGAGCCGCGCGAGATCGACGCGACGCGCCCGCTCATGACCCTCGGTGCAGCGTCCCGGCAGAAGCTGTGCGCGGTCGGTTGGTGGGCTGAAGGAAGGTCGCGCGGTTCGGTCGGTATCGACCGTCCCGATCAGGATACCAACTACACCAGGGCCTGGTTGGGGGGTGGCTTGCGGAGCCCGTCGAGCCCGTCACGGAGCCACCGTTCCCCGGGAACCGGGCCACCGCCCGCCTCATTCACGGTCAGCAGGCAGGGGAGATGGTCCCGCCCGACGGCCGGCGAGGCTTGGATCGGGTAGGGACACCCGTGGCGACTCGATGTCCCGGGGCTTCCATCAAGGACGTCGGGCGGTCAGGAGCCGAGTACGAAGAGAGCCCCTTCCCGCCTCAACATGGTGAAGGTATCGAGACAAGGAATGTGGAAGGCCTTGCAGACGTCGGGGATCTTCACCTTCTTGCGACCGCCGGGGGTCTCGTGAGTGACCACTCGGCTTCCATGAGTGAGAGCATACGCGACGAGATAATAATCGGCCCCCTCCAGGAATTCTTCCGACGTACTCTGGCGGTATGACTGAGCGTGCACCCACGCCGCCACCTCTCCCAATCCTGAGACCATCTTCTCGTCGTGGGGCAGGAAGAAATCATCACCCTTCGAACTGGCCCACCGGGCCAGTTCGTCCCCCGATGGTTCGGAAGTCGGGGATGGGCAGTTCCTCCTCGGGAGGCTCGGGCAGGAACAGATAGACGATGGGGACGTGGACCGCCTTGGCGAATGCCTCCAGTTGCCGGAGAGTGGGCATGCGTTCGCCACGTTCCCACTCCTCCAGCTTGGGGAACCTCCCGCGGAGGTCCTGCAGGGACCGGCCCGCCCGCAGCCGCGCCCAACGCAGCAGCTCCGGCTTCACCTCCACCCGGATCACCTCGCCGATCTCCCTTTCCGGACTCGACGCCCCATGCCGGCGTCCTGCGACGACGGCGGCGGGATACCACGAGAGACGCCCCCCTCGCCGCCGTTCCTAGACTAACACAAAACACCGTTTCCCGGACGGAGAAGGGATCGGACATGGACTCCATCCTCGTCACCCTCTCGAGTACGGCCGGCGGCCTCCTTGCCGGCCCGGCGGTCACCGCCTTGGCGGCGGCGGTCCTGGGTCGTCCCTCTCCGCGGGCCGCCGGGTGCCCCCGGTGCGGCCGCCGGCGGGGCGGATATCGCCTGCTTCCCGTACTGGGCGTGTGGCCCCGCGGCTGTCCAGGGTGCGGTGCCCCCTCCACCCCGCTCTGGGCCACCGGTGAGGCCCTGGCCGGCGTGGTGGTCTGGACGTGTGCCTTCGTCCTCGGCACCGGCCTTCCCGGTCTGGCCGCGGCGGTCTTCTGTCTGGTCCTGCTCCTGGCCGCCCTGACCGACCTGGCGGAGAAGGTGGTGCCCGAGACCGTGCTCCTGCTCGCCTCCGCCCTGGCCGTGGCCACTGCCCCCTGGATCGGACCGGGCCCCGGCTCCCTGGAGGCCGCGGTCTGGTCCCTGGCCGGAGCGCTGGCCGTGGGCGGGACCATGCAGGGCGTCAGGCTGGTGTACCGCCGGCTCCGGGGCAGGGAGGGCATGGGCCGGGGCGACGTGGAGCTGGGAGTACTGCTGGGGGCGTTCCTGGGGTTGCGTCACGCCTGGCTGGCCCTGTGCCTGGGACTGCTGCCCCTGACGGCCCTGGCATGGCTGCCCTCCCTGCGCTCCCGTGACACCACCTGGCCCCTGGCACCCTTCCTGGCCTGGGGCGGGACCCTGACCGCGCTGTTCCGGGAGGCCTTGCCGTGAGCGACTGGCTGGACGACGTGTTCGGCCCGGACGGCCTGCTGGCCGGCCGCGTGCCGGGCTACCATCCCCGTCCGGGCCAGATCCGGTTCGCCCGCGCCGTGGACCGGGCCCTGCGCCGGCGAGGGGCGCTGTTGGTGGAGGCCCCCACCGGGACCGGCAAGACCCTGGGCTACGGGGTTCCCGCCGTACGACTGGCCTCCCGCCTGCCTTCCGACCATGCGGTGGTGATCGCCACCGCCAACAAGGCCCTGCAGGATCAACTGGCGAACAAGGACCTGCCCCTGCTGGCCCGGGTGCTGCCCTGGCCCTTCCGCTACACCGTGCTCAAGGGCTTCCGCAACTACCTGTGCATGCACCGGTTCGAGCAGCAGTGGCAGAGACGGTGCGAGGGCGGCGGCCTGCTCCCGGACTCCGGAGCCGAGGCCCTGAGGCGGATCGAGGCCTGGCTGAGCGAGACCACCGACGGCGACCTGGGACATCTGCCCTTCTCCCTGCCCGCGGACCTGCGCCGGGAGCTGACCCTGGAGCAGCAGGAGTGCTTACCCCTGGCGCTGAAGGGCTGTCCCTACGCCGAACGCCACCACCGGGCCCGGTGGCCTTACCCCTGCTGGCCCCTGCGCGCCCGCGACCGGGCGAAGGAGGCGCAACTGGTGGTGTGCAACCACCACATCCTGTTCCAGCACCTCTTCCGCTCCGCCGATCTCCTGCCCCGCCTCCGTGCCCTGATACTGGACGAGTTCCACGAGGCGGCCGACGTGGCGCGGGAGGTGCTGAGCGACCGGCTGTCCCAGCGGAGCCTGGTCTCCCTGGCCGACTCCCTGGGATGGCTGGAGGCGAGGTTCCGATCCCGGAGGTGGACGCGCAAGGCCGAACGGGTGGGGCGGGCCGCCGCCCTCCTGAGGCGGGAGACGGACGCCTTCTTCGCGGAACTCACCGCTCTGGCCAGGGACCAGGGCTACCCCTTCCGCCTGCGCCGTCCAGGGATGGTCCGGTTCCAGGGTCTGCGGGAGGCCTTGGAGCTGGCGGGAGCGGCCTTCATGGAGGACCGGCTGTCCGCGCTGCTGGTGGTGCCGGCCGAGGACCTGCGCGACCGCTGCCTGGAGCTGGCCCTCGTCCTGAAGGAAGTCGTCACCCCGGGCCGCGGGGAGCGCGTGGTGTACCTGGAGGAGGAAGGGGGGCGGGGAGGCGTCACCCTGGTCTCCAAGCCGGTGGAGGTGGCCGAGTGGATGCGGACGCTCCCGGCCCTGGGGGCGGTGGTGGGCACCTCGGCCACGCTCACCGTGGGAGGGAGCTTCCGCCACCTGAAGACGGAGACGGGCATGCAGGGGGCGGAGGAGCTGGTGGTGGAGTCTCCCTTCGACCACCGGCGGCAGGCCCTGCTGGTGGTGCCGCGGGGACTGCCCTCCCCGGAACGGCCGGAGTTCCCGGAGGCGGTGGCCAGGACCGTGGCCCGGGTGGTGGAGCTGGCCGGCGGACGCACCCTGGCCATCTTCACCTCCTACCGCAACCTGGAGGCCACCCACGCCCACCTGCGAGGGAGGTGCCCCCACCGCCTGCTGCGCCAGGGCGAGCTGCCCCGGCGGGTCCTGGTGGAGGAGTTCCGCAGGGACGTACGCTCCGTGCTCCTGGGGGTGGACTCCTTCCGTACCGGAGTGGACGTACCCGGCGAGGCCCTGTCATGCCTGGTGATCGACCGCCTGCCGTTCCCCACCCCGGTGGACCCCCTGATCGCCCACCTGAGGGAGCACCGGCCGGGGAGCTGGTTCTTCCAGGCCTGCCTGCCTCGGGCGGTGACCGCCTTCCGCCAGGCCTTCGGCCGTCTCATACGCACCGCGGAGGACCGCGGCGTGGTGGTGGTGCTGGATCGACGCGTGCTGGACCGCCCCTACGGACGCATCTTCCTGAAGAGCCTCCCTCCCGTGAGGTTGTCGCGCGATCTGGAGGACGTGAGGAGGTTCCTGGAGGCCGAGCCGGAGCTCACCGCAGCCTGCCGGGCCGCGTCGGGGGGTTGGGCTCCCTCCGGGATCCGGCCCGGGCCAGGGCCCGTGTGAGGTCCTTCACCGTGGCCAGGCCGCGCAGGCGCAGGACCGGCCCCCCGCCGGGAGGGAACACGAAGGTGGTGGGCCAGGTGGACACGCCCAGACGGGCCGCCTCGCCCCGGTCCGGCACCACGGGGAAGACCAGACGATAGGTCCTGACGAAGCGGGAGACCTCCCGCCCGCCGCCCCGGAGCACGGCCTGGATGCGGAGACCCGGGACGGACCGGTCGCGCAACAGCATGTTCAGGGCCAGGGCCTGGTGTACACAGTGGGGACAGTCCGGGGTCAGGAAGGCCACCACCAGGGGGGAGTCCCCGGAGGAGGGCGGAGCCTGGACCCGGCGGGCCGCTCGCCTGCGCGCCGCGACCCGTTCCAGCACCTCCATGGCCCTCACCGCCTTGCGGGTCCGCGCCTCCTGCCAGTCCAGGTAGCGCTCCGCGTTCTCCTCGGTGGGGTGCTCCAGGAAGGCCGCCACCGGCGCCGGAGGCCGGTGCGGCACCAGGGCCCCGGAGGCCGGGTCGTATACGTACTCGCCGTCGTGGACGGGCGTTGGAGCGGAGGGTGACCGGCGACGTGGCCCCTGCGCGCGGGAGGAAGGTGACCGCGTCCGGTCCTCCCCCGGAGGGCGGGGCTCGCCCGAGCGCTCGGCCACGTCGCGGTGGTAGTGGCTGAAGCCCTTGTCGTAGAAACGCACCCCCGCGCGGGCGGAGGCGGAGCCGGGAAGGACCACCTCCGCCGCCAGGTGGAACAACACCAGGAAGAGGGCGAGGAAGCGACGCACGGTTCGGGGCCTCGCTTCTACAAAGGTGCGCTCCGTGGCGAGGAGTCCCTCATCGTCCCTCCCCGCCGAACCGCCGGCGCCACTCGCGCTCCAGGTCCGTGACGCCGAAGATCACCTCGCGGCGGCCGTGCTCGAGGAACACCACCGCGGGCAGCCGGCGGGGGTCGATCCCCCGCGCCTCCTCCAGGTGGGTCACCACCTGGATGGGCACGGGCAGGCCGCCCCGGCCGTAGGCCGCCAGGAAGGAGCGGCCCTCNCCCCGCAGGAAGCGGATGGCCTGCATGGGACTCCGGCACAGGACGTAGGCCTCGGCCCGCCAGTCGCGGTGCCGACGGCGGAAATCCACCAGGCGCCGGTACAGGTGCGAGGCCGCGGCCGCTTCCCGCGGGGGCAGCAGCAACAGCACCCTCGGCCGGCCGGGGCCGTGTCCGGAGCGAAGCGGCGCGGGACCGGGAAACGTCCTCGGCCCGGCCTCCCCGCACCCCACCCCGCAGGAGGAAGAAGAAGCGGAACCCAGCACGGCGCCGGCCCGGGCCGCGGCCGGGGTGCGGTACGACTCCTCCCGGGTCCCCGGAGCGCGCACCACCTCCGAGGGCGAGCCGGAGGGATTCAGACGCCGGAGTCGTCCCAGCACCCGTTCAAGGTAGTAGGTGTAGAACCGGCGCTCCTCCTCCCGCGCCCGGACGGCCGGGTCCCCGCCCTCCAGGACCGGTCTCTCGCTCCGGAAGTCCACCCCGCCCGCCCTCGCCGGCGCAAGCGGCCACACCGCCGCACACAGGGGCAGCAGCGCAAACGCGATCCAGGGACGAAGCCTCATGATTCCACCTCCCGTGACGAGCTCCTCTGTCTCCAGACTAGGCGGCCGGCCTCCGCCCTAGACTGTGGAGAAAGGAGAGCCGCGAGGGAGGGCAGCGCCATGGCCGACCTGCAGATGCTCATGCTCACCGAAGGGATGACCCTGGTGGAGAGGAGCGCCGACTGGCTCCAGGAACAGGCCGCCTGGCTGGAGGCGCAGGCCGCCTGGCTCCTGGAACAGGTGGAGTGGCTCCGTGCCCGGGAGGACGAGGAGGGACGCCAGGCGGTGCTGCACAACCTGCGGGAGACGGCGGGCAGGTTCCAGGACCTGGCCCACCGCCTGGAGGCCGCGGCGGCGCGGATGACGGCGGGCGACGAGGCGTATCCCTGAACACACCTCCCGGTAGCCCGGGCTACACCAAGGCCAGCCCCGTCTTCCTCTCGAGGCCCGGAAGGACGAGATCGAGGCGCGGACACGGCCAGCCTGCGGATTCGCCTACAGACCCACCCCGGTCGTCCGCCGGACGATCCCGAAGCGGGTCTCCGCTTCCGTCAGAGCACGAACCACGGATACACCGCCACCCCTGACCGTTTGAACGAAAGCTCACCGCCGTAGACCAGGGCGGCGGGGGCGGTCTCATCGCCTGCCGCTTTGCGCCAGTAGACGAGGTTCTTGAAGAAGTCGGAGGCTATCGTCCGGGCGGACTTGGTCTCCACGGGGATCAGCGTCCGCCCGAGATCGACAATGATGTCCACCTCGTGGCCCGAGGCATCGCGCCAGAAGTAGATGCTCGGCTGCTCGCCGCGGTGCAGGAAGTTCTTGTACATCTCCGAGACCACGAAGCTCTCGAACACCGCCCCGCGCTCGGCGCGATGGAAGAGTTCCTCCGGAGAGCGGATCTGAAGCAGGTAGCACAACAACCCCGTGTCCAGGAAGTAGAGCTTGGGGCTCTTGATGAGCCGCTTGCCGAAGTTCTGGTGGTGCGGCCTCAAGAGCGTCACCACGAAGCCGGCCTCGAGCACGGAGATCCATCGCTTGACCGTGGTGTGCGAGATGCCGCAGTCCGAGGCCAGGCCCGACAAGTTGAGCAACTGGCCGCACCGGCCGGCGCAGAGCCGGACGAACCTCCCGAAGGTCTCGATATCGCCCACATTGAGGACGTTGCGCACGTCCCGCTCGAGGTAGGTCTGGTAGTAACCCGCCAGCCAGTCGCGAGGAGGAAGGTCCTTGTCGTGTATCCGCGGGTAGAAGCCGGTGAAGAGCGTCTCGAGCAGATCCTTTGCCGGCGGCCTGGGCTTCCTGGGGATGCTCGTGCCCAACCTCTCGAGGGCCACGGGCCTCCGGCCCTGGAGTTCCGCCAGGGAGAAAGGGAGAAGGTGCAGTACGGCGCACCTTCCGGCGAGCGACTGCGAGATACTGTGGAGCAGGAGGAAGTTCTGCGAACCGGTCAAGATGAACCGACCCACCCAGTCCCTGTGCTCGTCCACGAGTCCCTGGATGTAGGAGAACAGATCCGGCGCCCTCTGCACCTCGTCCAGGATGACCGGCCCGTCGAACTGGTCCAGGAACCCCCGCGGGTCTTCCAGGGCGAACTGCCGCTGGTCCGGGATCTCGAGGGAGACGTACCGGTGGTGCCTGAAGACGTGCTGAACGAGCGTGGTCTTCCCGGACTGCCTGGGTCCGGTCAAGGTGACGATGGGGAACTGCTTGGCGGCCTTCCGGAGCCTTGCGGCCAGGGTGCGTTCGATCATGGTCGGTTCCTTTGCAAGACGATTGAACATTCGATGTTCATGCTACAAGACAAGAAGGCGTTGTCAAGGTCCGGGACCGGGGGGCCGGAGATCCCACTCGACGCCGTGTCCGCCCCCATGCGGTCGGCGGGTTCGTGCATGACGGAACCACGAGGGTCGACCGCCGCGGGTGATCTGTGAGGATGATCGTCGACCAGGCCGCTCCCGGCGGGGCCCCAAGTATCGGTTCCCGAGACACGTGTCGGAGCACGTCCCACTCCCGGACCGGCCCAACAGACCCCGAAAGCGGATCCTCCAACCGAACCTCGTCCCTGCAATGCCTCCACCAGGGGTCACGAACCCCCTCACCCCCTCCGGAGGTGCCGGCCTGCCTCTTCCTTCACCGTGGGCTTTGGTGCCGGGTGTTAACTTCGGCCTCCTCGTATCCCCATGAAGGGAGTTGACACCTGGCCCCGAAGCCGGGGACGGGAAGGGGGATAGCGGTCACGGTCCGGTGATGGGGGCCGGATTCGGTGACCCTGCTGGAGGGGATCGAGGTGGTGGAGGCCGACTTCCGGGATGTACGAGGTCGGGACGACGGTTCGGGGAGCGTCGAGACGCAACGGTCCCCTCGATCCCCGAAGTGTCTCGGGAGCCGTTCGAAGGACGGGGAAGCGATGCGAGGTTCAGGTGGGCAGGGGCGGGGCGTGAGGTGACGGTAGGAGGTGGGCCTCGACCGGGGTTCGACGGGGATGACCGTTGACCGAGAGCGATGGGATCCTGGCTGCGGCCGGGGGTTCGGGACGGAGGACGGTACCGCTGGATCGGCGCCAGGCTCTGGGGTCGAAGAACGCACCCAGGGCGCGCAGGAAGCGGCATGCCGCCTTGCGGGAGCCCAGGGCCGCGGTCCACTGGTGGCGGCAGAAGGCCAGCTTGACCCGCAGGATGGCGTTGGAGGGCAGGCCCAGCCGGCTCCGGAGCATTCCCAGCAGTTGCTTCCAGGAGGTGCGCGAGAGCACGATGGGGGCCAGGCGGCCGGGCTCCATTCCCGGCGGCATGAGCTCGCGCAGCCGCTTTCGAGCCGGTTCGGGCAGGTCGTCCACCTGCTGGAGCACGCGCCAGTGGAAACCCACGTCCCCGCCCACCACGATCCCCAACAGCGCGGCCACCTCGCGGGTGACGAAGGCGTTGCGCCGGAAGAAGGCCTCCAGGCGGCGCAGGGCCTCCCGCAACATCCGTCCCCGCGGCGGCCGCCGGGCCACGCCGGGCGGCGCCAGGGCTCCTACGACGTAGACGAACTTCCGTCCCTCCAGGGGCCGGATGCGGTGCAGGCACTGCTCCAGCTCGGCCAGGGCCCGCCGCCGGCGCCAGGCGTCACCCTCGGCAGGGCGATCCCCGAACAGCATCAGCTCCTCGTCCAGGGTGCCCGCGGGCGGCAGGCGCGGAGTACCGAGCAGGATCACGGCGTCACAGTCCCGGAAGGCGTTGGTGCCCCGGAAGCCGCCGTGGAAGTGCACCACGTGATGGCGCCTGCGGGGGTCCACCCGGCGCAGGGCCGAGGCCACCGCATCCTCCAATGCACGGTGGGTCACCACCAGCACCTCGCGGCACCAGGGAGGCAGGTTGCGGGTCACCTGGTACAGCTCCCGCCTGAGGGATCGATGGTCGCGCAGGAGCGACAGGGTGCCCCACTTGCCGGTGAACCGGCGACGCATCTCGTGGACGTGGATCGAGGGATCCTCCTCCACCGATATGGTGACCCGCCGCAGGCTCGTGCCCAACAGGCGCTCGGTCTCGTCCCCCACCGGGGTGGCGTCCAGCACCACCACCCTGCGCGCCTCCACCCGGGGACGGCGGCGGGTGCACATGGCCAGGCGCACCCCCCTTCGGCCGCCCTCCATCCAGGCGGTCCACCCGGTGCCGGGATCCCACAGGGTGCGCAACCAAGTGAACAGGTCCAGGTTGGGGTCCTCCAGCACCGCCAGGTCGCGCCGTTCCCGCAAGGCCTCCGCGTCCCGGCCCGGGTCCAGTCGTTCCAGGGCCCGACGCAGGGCCTCCAGGTCCTCGGGACCCAGCCCCGCCTCGCGGACCACCTCGCCCACCCGGAGCCAGTCCCTGTCCCTCACCGGCGGCGGGGCGGTGTACAGCCTCACCTGGTGATAGCGGCCGCCGCCGGGCAGGCAGCGCGGCGCCAGGGCCAGTATCCGCTCCAGGACCCCCGCCGCACGGCGTTCCCTGCGGTGGCGCATTATCTCCACCAGGTTGGCGAGGTCGTCCAGCACCAGGCGCCGCCGGTCCAGGAGAGCGTCGCGCAACCATTCGTCGGCCACCCACAGGTCCACCTTCCACTCCGGCCCGTGGTCCGAGGCCAGCACCGCGTGGTGGGTGGCCAGGACCATCCGCGCGCCTTCCAGGGCCGCCTGCCGGAGGTGATACTCGCAGCTTCCCCTCCAGGGGCAGTCCAGGCACAGCATCTCGGCCGGGGACCAACCGCGCCGCAGCAGGTGGGCGGCCTGGCGGTGGCGGGGGCAGGTGACGGGGTTGCGGCCGGTGAGGACGGCCACCTCCCGCGGGTCCAGACCGGCCCGGCGTGCGAACNCCCGCGCCTCCCGCCACGCCTCCTCCACCCTCCGCCGGGAGGCGGTGGTGTAGAGCACCCGCAGGTGGGGGTCGCGGGCCGCGGCCCGGATCGACTCCCGCAGGAAAGCGTAGGACTTGCCCGCACCGGGAGGGGCCTGGACCAGGAGGTGGTCCCCCTCCGGCCGGGAGACGACCTCCCTGGCCAGGGCGGCCATGCGCCGCCTGGCGTCCTCGAGGGTTCCGGTACCCGGTGACGGCTCGGGGGTGTCACCTCGCCGCCACCACCGGTGGAGGGGCACTCCCTCGCGGGAGGCGGCACAGCCGCCACGGAGGTGGAACAGGCGCCCCCAGGCGTCCAGGTACACGCGCCCCCGGCCCTTGCAGAGGGGGCAGTGACTCAGGGCGTACACCGGGGGTTCCGCCTCGCGGGGCAGGGGACGTCGGGTGACCGTGCCCGCACGTCTCGTTCCCGATTCGCCCAGGGCGCGGGCGATCACGTCCTCCGGGGCCAGGGAACCGAATGGTGACAGCGACTCCAGGCCTCCCCGGCAGGAGGCCAGACGTCGCAGGAGGCGGCGCCAGACGGGCGGGACCACCCGGGTCCCCAGGGGCAGGGCGTCCAGGCCGCCCGGGTGTCCGTCACGGGCGGCGGCCAGGACCTCGGCCTCCTCCTCCGGGACCTCCAGGAGGCGCCGGGCCGACAGGGCGGCGGCCCACAGGGGTACGTAGCGGCGGTCGGCGGATACGTCCACCCCGCAGTGCCTCCCCAGGAGGCGGGCCAGGTCGCGCAGGAGGGGAGCCTCCCCCGGGGGCAGGAGTACGGGCCAGGCCAGCCAGGCCTCCCTGCGGTGTACCAGGACCAGGGCCGAGGAGGCCAGTTCCAGGTGTACCAGGGCGGGGAGCACCCTGCGCACCGCGGCCAGGGGCCTCCCTCCCCCAGGGGACCGCACCCGGAGAACGGTCCAGGTCCACTCCCGCCCCTCCCCGTCCCGGAACCCGGTCCACACCGCGGGATGCAGACCGGCGGCACGGTGCCCCCGGGCCATACGTTCCAGTCGGGGACCCAGGGCCGCCTCCAAGGCCTCTCCGGGGCCGAATCGGTCCGGTTTGTAGAGGGCCGTGACGGTCGATTCCGGCATCCTACTCTCCACCTGCGCCGCTCCGGTTAGGCGCCCCCTCTCTATTCTTCTAGTCTTCTAGAACCGCCGTCGTTTCCTCCGGCGGCGCCGGCTCCCGTCCCTCCGGCACAGCCTTCGCGTGGCGAACCGGGGGCGGACCAGCACCAGGACCTCTCCGGAGAGGAGCTCACACATCCTGACCTCGCAGCCTCCCCGGTAGCGGAGCATGGCCGAGAGGTACTCCAGGTGGAACTCCTCGAGGGGCGCCCAGGCCTCCGGCCGGCCCTCCACCACCAGTTGCACCCAGGTTCCGAGATCCAGGCTCAGGGACAGGAGCATCTCCTCCACGACGAGGCCGTCCCGCCACCGCAGGCCCAGCAGGGTGGGGCCCCTCATCCGGGCGACGTCCCCCAGCCACGCCTCCAGGCGCCTCGCGGTCGAGGGGTACATACGCTTCCTCCCGGGGGGAGACACTCCCCCCTCTCTTTTTCTTCTAGGAGGGGCGATCCCCGGAGGGAGCTTCCTAGAAGAAAGAGAAAGGAGGTGCGATCCATGAGAGCCCTGGTGTCGATCTGTCTGTCCCTGTGTCTGCTGGCGGCCACGGGGTGTCCGTGGACCAGGGGCGCCTCCGCCCCGGCGGAGGTGACCGCCCCCTCCCGGGCCGGCGGGGCGCCCCGGGGGGAGCGGGCGGTGGTCACCGTGGTGGACCCCGCAGGCCGGGTGGTGGAGACGGTCGGGTCCGGTGCGGTGCGGGGGGAGTGGGGGAACGCGGGTGCGATCCCGGCGGGGACGCCCGTATCCCGGAAGGGGGAGCACGGGGGGACCGTGTCCGGGGTCCGACCCCCGGATCCCGTACGGACCCTTCCCGCCCCAGGGGCGACCGGCCCGGGACCGGCGGGGTCGCGCGAGGGCACGTCCGAGGTTCGGTCCCCGAAACCCCCTCCGGTGGCCGGGAAAGGTACGCGCAGCGCGGCACCCGCGGCCGAGCTCCGGCTGGAGGTGTTCGGCCG
>MTPE01000032.1 GCA_002011835.1 Desulfarculaceae bacterium JdFR-95
AGTATGCGGCGGGAGGGGGCGGGGGCCTCTGGCAAAGCCGCGGCCGCTAGCGCACGAACATCACACGACAGGTAGCGCGGCGGAAGACCTTTTCCGCGCTGGAGCCGAAGCGCAGGCGCTGGGTGAGGGAGCCGCGTCCCTTGGTGCCCATGACGATGAGGTCCACCTGTTCTTCTTCCGCCACCTCCAGGATCTTCTCCCAGGGCACACCCACGGCGATACGCGAGGTGTGGGGCACCTGGTGGGCCTGGTGCTCCTGCAGCAAGGCCTTGAGCCGCTGGGCCCGTTCCTCCTGCATGGTGGCCATGGCCTGATCCAGGGTGCCCTCGAAGATCTGCAGGCGCCCGCTGATGCGCTCCAGGTTGTCGAACATGGCCTGGTTGACCACGTTGAGGAAGATCACCTCGGCCCCAAGCCCCTGGGCCAACTCCAGGGCCTGCTGCAGAGTGTGGCCGGAGAACTGCGAGAAGTCCAGGGCACAGAGTATCTTCTTGATGGGTCGGTACGACTGCATCACGCCACGGCCTCCTTCCGTGCCTGCTTGAGCTTCTTGCGCTCGTGCAGAGGCAGGGTGAGGGTGGGGTCTTTGCGGATGCGCATCTTCTGGGAGAAGTACACCAGCACCCACAGGCCGATGCCGATCAAGTCGGCGCCGATCTTGGGTACCGGGGTCCAGGAGGAGAGCAGCTGGGGGAAGAACAGCAGGGCGGTGGCCACCGCGGCCACGATCCACTCCAGGACGTTGGTGGGACACAGGAAGTATCCCATGGTCACGCTACCGAAGGCGATGGTGCCCAGGGTGATGGTGACGATGGCCAATATCTGGTCCGACCAGGGCACGATGTGCTCCGGCCCGCCCAGGAGGAAGCCCGGCGAGAAGGCGAAAAGGAACGGGCCCACGTAGAGCATCTTGGCGAACTTGAATGAGGTCCAGCCGGTCTTCCAGGGGTCGCTGCCGGCGATGGCCGCGCCGGCGTAGGCGGCCACGCACACCGGCGGGGTGATGTTGGAGTCCTGGCTGAACCAATAGACGATCATGTGGGAGGCGATGAGCGCCCAGGCGACCTTGCCCATCAGCTCGATGCGCTTGGGGTCGTCGGGCAAGAGGTCGCCTAGGGGCAGTTGCAGCTCTTGGAAGCCCACCCCCCACATGGTGCGGGAGATCATGTCGCTGACCGCGCCCACGGCCAACACCGCGGTGATGAGGTAGGCCGCGGTCACCGGCACCCCCATGCCCAGCACCAGGGAGGCCAAGCCGATGAGCACGATGGCCAAGGGCAGGTAGCCGAAGGACAGGTCGATGATGATCTGGCTGAACTTGAGCCCGATGCCGGTGAGCTGGATGGTGCCCACGATGATGCCGATCACGCCCACGGTGGCGCCGATGATGAGGGTGTTGCGCGCGCCCTCGATCATGGCGTTGAGGATCTCCTTTATACCCATGCGGCGGTCGGTGGTCAGCCAGCTCACCGCCACGCAGGAGATGATGGCCCAGAAGGCGGCGTATCCCGGGGAGTAGGCCAGGAGCATCATCACCACGATCACCAGCAGGGGCACGGACATGAACCACTGTTTCTTGAGGATGTCCATGGCCGTGGGGGCGTCGGGGTCTTCGATGCCCACCAGACCGTAGCGCTTGGCCTCGAAGTGGATCATCACGAACACGCTGAGGAAGTAGATGACGGCCGGGAACACGGCCATGAGCATGATGTCCACGTAGGGGATCTCGGTCATCTCGGCCATGATGAAGCCGCCCGCACCCATGATGGGGGGCATGAACATGCCGCCGATGCTGGCCGCGGGTTCGATGGCCCCGGCCACGTGGGGGCGGAAGCCGGCCTTCTTCATCAGGGGGATGGTGAAGGCGCCGGTGGAGACGGTGTTGGCGATGGCGCTGCCCGAGACCGAACCGAAGAAGCCCGAGGCGATCACCGCCACCTTGGCCGGTCCGCCCACGGTGCGCCCGGCCAGGGCCATGGGCAGGTCCAGGAAGAAGCGGCTGGCCCCGGAGGCCTTGAGGAAGGCGCCGAAGAAGATGAACAGGATCACGTAGGTGACCAGCACCGAAGCCATGATGCCGAACACGCCCTCCTGCTTCATGTAGATGTGGTTGAGGGCGCGGTCAATGGCGAAGCCGGTGTGGGCAAAGGCCTTGAGCACCGGCACGTGGTGCAACAGATCGCCCCAGAAGGCGTACAGGAGGAACACGATGCCCACGATGGTCATGGACCAGCCCAGCACCCGGCGGGCCACCTCCAGGGACACCACGATGCCCACCGTGCTCACCGCGGTGTCCAGGACGGTCTCCGAGCCCATGCGATAGTTGATGGCCTCGTACTCCATGATGTAGTAGCCCACCACGAACACCGCGGCCGCGGCCAACACCAGGTCCATGGCCACGGGCTTGTCCCCCTCGGAGATGCTCCAGTGCTTGGCCGGCACGAAGAAGGCGGCCGAGGCCAAGGCGGCGAGGACCACGAACAGCCAGTTGACGGTCATACCCTCCCGGCTGGTGGTGGGGTTGACCATGAAGTAGAGCAGGAAGTAGAAGGCCAGCCCCAAAGCGGCGAAGGAGATGGCTGCGTCCAGCCAATAGCCCGCCTCGCGGGGACTCTTGGTGCTCACCGGATAGTTGAGGAAGACCAGCATGTAGGTGATCAGAACGTACAGGCCCAGGAAATATTGCGTGTCCACCGGTTCGGCCGCGCAGTACATGTAGAACAGGACCATGAAGATGCCTAGGCCGGCGGTGAACCAGAACCAGAAGCCCTTCATGGCACGGCCGGTGCGGGCGTCCTTTTGTACGATCTCCTCCAGCTTCTCCTTCTGGGCGGCAGTCTCCGGTACCTGCTCGCTCATGGTGTTCCCCTTCCCTCAAGCTGAACCACGCTGAAACACCCGGTAGTGGGCAAATTAAAAAGGGGAGGGCCGGTCAAGCCCTCCCCCCTTGTTTACTGCCGGTGGGCCGGCTAGTCAATGGGCTTGAGCTTGTCCGGGATCTTCTTGCCCATCTCGATCCAGAACTTGGCCGCGCCCTTGTGCAGGGGCACGCTGGCGCCGCGGAAGGCGTTCTCCAGGGTCATGGCCTTGAAGGTCTTCTTGGCCGCCACCATGGCCGCCATGCCCTCCTTGGACCACAGGGTCTTCATGATGGTGTAGACCAGCTCCTCAGGCATGTCCTTGTTCACGCTGAGGATGGTGGAGTCCTGGAAGGTCTTGCAGGCGGGCATGCCCTTGCCGTAGGTGCCGGCGGGGATCACGGTGGGGCTGTAGGCATAGGCCTTGTAGAAGCCGGTCTTCTCGGCGTCGATGCCCACGTCGATCAGGCGGATCTTGACCTGCACGCTGGCCTCGATCACCGAGCGGTTGGGATAGCCCACCAGCACCCAGAAGGCGTCGATCTTGCCGTCCTTGAAGGCGTTGGCCGCGGCGGAGTAGCCCATGAAGGTCGGCTTGAACTTGTCCCAGATGCCGATGTGGCGGAAGAAGCGCTCGGCGCTGGCCGCGGCGCCGCTGCCGGCGTTACCCACGGCCACGCGCTTGCCCACCAGGTCCATGGCGCTCTTGATCTTGCTGTCCGCCCGCACGATGAGCTGGGCGGGGGCGCCGTACAGATAGCCCATGGAACGCAGGCCGGTGTACTTGGTGGGATCCTTGGGCAGCTTGCCCCGGAAGCCCAGGTCCGAGTCCACCGCGTAGCACAGACCGAAGTTGGACTCGTTGCGCGACACGCGCTTGACGTTCTCCACCGAACCGCCCGATCCCACCGCGGTGGCCTTGATGTTGGGGTGCTTCTTGGAAATGTAAACCGCCATGGCGTTGGCGAAGGTGTTGAACGTACCGCCGGTGGGGCCGCCACCGATCTTGATGTTGTACTCCTTGGCCATGACCGGCCCGGTCATCAGGCCCAGGCTAAGCACCAAAGCGGCCAGCAAGCCCAGCCGAATCGCTCTCTTCATGCTTTGTCCTCCTTGCGCTGAAACGTCTCTGGTCCAGGTAACCAACCCTCGCCACCCGATATGGGGGACACTCCACCCCTCCTCGGTGTTCCCTAGCGGATAGCGAGGGAATCGCCTCTGTTTCTCGTCACGGAGTTCCCGATTCGAGGTTCAATCCTAGTACAAGCCTGTACCCCCTGTCCAGGCCAAGGAGGGTGACACAAAAAAATTAATACAAGCTCTCCCGCTTGTCCACCGGCGCCGCACCCGCTCCTCTGCGGTCCTCCTCCCGTGGGACACTCTGGTTGACAGCCGGCCGGGCTCTGCTAGGATTTTGCCCGAATCCCTTAATCTCTCCAGGAGACCCATGGCCGAAGATCCAGGCGCACGGCAAGAGCCCCTAGAGGGGGAGGCGTGGGAGGAAGACACCCTGCCCGAAAACCTGCCACTGCTGCCGGTGCGGGACGTGGTGGTCTTCCCCTACATGATCCTGCCCCTGTTCGTGGCCCGCGAGCGCTCGGTGGCCGCGGTGGAGGCGGCCAGCGGAGAGGAGCAGTTGGTCTTCCTCACCGCCCAGCGCGACCCCAAGGTGGACCAGCCCGAGCCGGAAGACCTCTACCCCTTCGGCACCGTGGGCATGATCATGCGCCAGCTCAAGCTGCCCGACGGCCGGCTCAAGGTGCTGGTGCAGGGGGTGACCCGGGCGCGGGTCACCGGCTGGCTGCGCCGCCGGCCCTACTACGAGGTCTCCCTGGAGCCGGTGGAGGACGATCCCCCGCCCGAGGTCACCCCCGCGGTGGAGGCCCTGATGCGCAGCGTGCGCGAGGCCACCGAGCGCATCCTCTCCCTGCGCGGGCTGCTCTCCGGCGACGTGGTGGCCATCCTGAACTCGGTGGAGGAGCCCGGCCGCCTGGCCGACCTGGTGGCCAGCAACCTCAAACTGGGCCCGGCCGAGGCCCAACAGGTCCTGGAGGAGACCGACCAGCTCCGCCGCCTGGAGCTGGTCAACGGCCACCTGCGCAAGGAGCTGGAGGTCTCCAGCCTGCAGGCCCAGATCCAGTCCGAGGCCCAGGAGGAGATGTCCCGCAGCCAGCGCGANTACTACCTGCGCGAGCAACTGCGGGCCATCCGCCGCGAGCTGGGTGACGCCGAGGAGCGCCAGGAGGAGCTGGCCGAGCTGCGCCGCACCATCGAGAACCTCAAGGCCCCGGCCGCGGTCAAGCAGGAGGCCCTGAAGCAGCTCGGCCGCCTGGAAATGATGCAGCCCGAGGCCGCCGAGGCCAACATCGTGCGCACCTACCTGGACTGGATCGTGGAGCTGCCCTGGTCGCGCTCCTCCCGCGACCGCCTGGACCTGGCCCGCGCCCGCCGCATCCTGGACCAGGACCACTACGACCTGGACAAGGTCAAGGAGCGCATCCTGGAATACCTGGCGGTGCGCAAGCTCAACCCCCGCATGAAGGGACCCATCCTGTGCTTCCTGGGACCGCCGGGGGTGGGCAAGACCTCCCTGGGCCGCTCCATCGCCCGCGCCCTGGGGCGCAAGTTCGTGCGCATCTCCCTGGGCGGGGTGCGCGACGAGGCCGAGATCCGCGGCCACCGCCGCACCTACATCGGGGCCATGCCCGGCCGCATCATCCAGGGCCTCAAGACCGCCGGGGTCAACAACCCCGTGTTCATGATCGACGAGGTGGACAAGATCGGCGCCGACTTCCGCGGCGATCCCACCAGCGCCCTGTTGGAGGTGCTGGACCCGGAACAGAACTTCTCCTTCTCCGACCACTACCTGAACCTGCCCTTCGACCTGTCCAAGGTGATGTTCATCGCCACCGCCAACCTGGAGGACACCATCCCCGAGGCGCTGTTGGACCGCATGGAGGTGATCGAGCTGAGCGGCTACACCGAGGAGGAGAAGCTGATCATCGCCCGCCGGCACCTGTTGCCCCGCCAGCTCAAGGAGCACGGGCTCAAACCGGAGCAGGTCTCCATCTCCGACGCGGCCATCCGCGAGGCCATCCGCTCCTACACCCGCGAGGCGGGCCTGCGCAACCTGGAGCGCGAGCTGGCCACGGTATGCCGCAAGCTGGCCCGCCGCGTGGCCGAGGGAGCCAAGGGTCCCTTCCGGGTCACCGCCGCCAACCTGCACCGCTACCTGGGCGTGCCCCGCTTCCTGCCCGAAGAGGAACGCGGCGAGGGCGAGGTGGGTGTGGCCACGGGCCTGGCCTGGACCGCCTTCGGCGGCGAGCTGTTGCGGGTGGAGGTGGCCCCCCTGGAGGGCAAGGGCAACCTCATGCTCACCGGCTCGTTGGGCGAGGTCATGCGCGAGTCGGCCCAGGCCGCCCTGTCCTACCTGCGCTCCCGCGCCCGCGACCTGGGGCTCAAGCCCGACTTCTACGAGACCGTGGACCTGCACCTGCACGTGCCCTCCGGGGCCATCCCCAAGGACGGCCCCTCGGCCGGGGTCACCATCTGCACCGCCATGGCCAGCGCGCTCACCGGCATCGCCGTGCGCGAGGACGTGGCCATGACCGGCGAGATCACCCTCACCGGCAAGGTGTTGCCCATCGGCGGACTCAAGGAGAAGACCCTGGCCGCCCTGCGCGCCGGCATCCCCACCGTGCTGGTGCCGGCCAAAAACACCAAGGACCTGGTCGAGCTGCCTCCCCGCGTGCGCCGCAACCTGAAGCTGGTGCCGGTGGAGCACATGGACCAGATCCTGGAGGCGGCCCTGGTGAAGAAACCCTGGCGCAGACGCCGCCGCACCACCTCCAAAAAACGCCAAAGCGCCCGGAAGAAGAGCCGTGCCTAGGGTGCTCTACATCGACGCCTGCGCCGGCGCTGCGGGCGACATGCTGGCCGGGGCCGTACTGGAGCTGGGCTGGCCCCGGCAGGAGCTGGAGGCGATGGTGCGGCGCCTGGGCCTGGAGGGAGTCACCGCCGCCCCGCAAAGGGTGGTCCACGGCGGCATCTCCACCACCCGCCTGGCGGTGCGGGTGGAGCGCGACCAGCCCCACCGCCACCTGCCCCAGGTGCGGCAGCACCTGGCCCACCTGCCCCCGGAGGTGGCCCGGGCCGCAGGACGAGTGTTCCAGCGCCTGGCCGCGGCCGAGGCGCGGGTGCATGGCTGCAGACCGGAGGAGGTCCACTTCCACGAGGTGGGCGCGGCCGACGCCCTGGTGGAGGTGGCGGCCTTCTGCGCCGGGCTGGCCTGGCTGGGCTGGCCGCGGCTGGTCTGCTCGCCCCTGCCTTTGGGCCGGGGCTGGGTGGAGTGCGCCCACGGGCGGCTGCCTCTGCCTGCGCCGGCGGTGCTGCACCTGCTGGAGGGCGTGCCGGTGAGGCCCTGGCCCGAGGAGGCCGAGACCGTCACCCCCACCGCCGCGGCCCTGATCGCCGCCCTGGCCGACTCCTTCGGTCCGCCCCCGGCCATGCGCCTGCTGGCCACCGGCTGCGGCGGGGGCAGCCGCCCCTCCCAGGGGCGCCCCAACCTGCTGCGCCTGCTGTTGGGGGAGGAGGAGGCGCCCGGCCAGGGCGACGAGGTGGTGGAGATCGTCTGCCACCTGGACGACCAGTCGCCCGAGGATCTGCCGGTGGTGTTCGAGCGTCTGCTGGCGGCCGGCGCCCTGGACGTGGCCGCCGCACCCTTGCTCATGAAGAAAGGCCGGCCCGGACTGATGCTGGTGGTCCTGAGCCGACCCCCGGACGCCCAGGAGCTGGCCGGGCTGGTGCTGGAGCAGACCACCGCCCTGGGGGTGCGCCTGCGCCGGGTGGAGCGGCGGATCCTGGCGCGGCGGGTGGTGGAGGTGGACAGCCCCTGGGGGGTGGTGCCGGTCAAGGTGGCGCGGGTGGGTGAGGGCTGGCGTTGCCACCCCGAGGCCGAGGCCGTGGCCCGCATCTGCCGCCAGACCGGCCTGGCCCCGGCCGAGGTACGCCGCCGCCTGGTGGAGCTGGCCGCCCGCCAGATTGAGGATGGCTGAGCCCCGGCTGCGGGCCTTCCCCTCGACAGGCGCATCCTGCCCTTTCTCGTCCGCGCGGTCTCCCCGTCCGCCGTCCGCGAAAGAGCGTATCTTTCCGCTGCCGCCCACCCGCCGGCCTCAGGCGTCCAGCACTTCGCGTACCTTTTGGGCCAGGTCTTTCAGGCGGAAGGGCTTGCCCAGATAACCCACCGCGCCGTCGCGCAGGAACTCGCGCACCGCGCCGTTGGCCGAGTAGCCGCTGGCGATGATCACCCGCACCTGGGGGTCCAGGTCCTTGAGCGCCTTCAGGCAACGGGGCCCGCCCATACCCGGCATGCCCAGGTCCAGGAGCACCAGATCCACCTCTCCCCTGTGGCGGCGGAACACCTCCAGGGCCTCCTCGCCGCTGCCCGCGGCGAGCACCCGGTAGCCCAGGCCCTCCAGGGAGCGGCGGCCCAGCTCCACGATGGCCTCCTCGTCGTCCACCACCAGTATGGTCTCGCGGCCGGTGGGCAGCTCTGGGGTGGTGGCGCCCGCCACCACGGCGCGGGCCGCCCCGGCCCCCTCCAGCACGGGCAGGTACACCCGGAAGGTGGTGCCTATACCCAGCTCGCTGTAGCAGGTGATGAGCCCGCCGTGGCTGCGCACGATACCGTAGGCCGTGGCCAACCCCAGACCAGTGCCCCGGCCGGGCTGCTTGGTGGTGAAGAAGGGCTCGAAGACCTTCTTGAGGGTCTCCTCATCCATGCCGTGGCCGGTGTCGGTGACACTGAGGCGCACATAGCGGCCTGGTTTCACCTCCGGGTGCTGGCGGCAGAAGGTCTGGTCCGCGGTGAGCACCGTGGTCTCAATGAGCAGGTTGCCGCCTTCGGGCATGGCGTCGGCCGCGTTGGCGGCCAGGTTGAGCAACACCTGCTCGATCTGGGCGGGGTCGCCGTTGACCAGAGGCAGGTCCTCCTCCAAATGGGTCTCGATGGAGATCATGCGGGGCAGGGTGTGCTCCAGGATGAGCACCGCCTGCCGCACGGCCTGGTTCAGGTCCAGGGGACCCAGCTCGGGCTCCACCTTGCGGCTGAAGGTGAGCAGACGGTTGACCAGGGCCGAGGCCCGCTCCGCCGCCCGCTCGATCTGCACCAGGCTGTCGCGGTCTTCCTGCTCCAGGCGGTCGCGGGCCAGGATCTGCTGCACGTAGCCCATGATGATGTGCAGGATGTTGTTGAAGTCGTGGGCCACCCCTCCGGCCAGGGTGCCGATGGCCTCCATCTTCTGGGAGTGGCGCAACTGCGCCTCCAGGCGCTTGACCTCGGTCAGGTCGGTGAGGTTGACCACCATGCCGGTGACGCGGCCGTCCAGGTCTTTCACGCTGGCCGCGCTGATGAGTACGTCCAGCAGGCGCCCGTCTTTGGTCAGGCGCTGGGTCTCCAGGCTCACGGTGCCCCCGTGCTGGAACAGGTCTCTTATCTTGGCCATGGTGGGCTCGATCTGCTCTGGAGGCACGAAGGGGATGCGCCGGCCCAAGATCTCCTGGGGACGCCAGCCGAAGACCTCCGTGAAGGCAGGGTTTATGTAGGTGGCGCGGACCTGGTTGTCGTAGACCACCACCGGGTCCGGGCTGGCCTCCAGGATGGCGGTGAGACGACGCTCACTCTCGCGCAGGGCCTCCTCGGTGCGATGGTGGGCGCTCACGTCCAGGGTCAGCTCCACCATGCCCACCATGCGTCCCTGGGAGTCACGCACGGGATAGCCGCGGATGAACCACACCCGACCGTCAGGAGTAGTGACGCGCCCGGCCTGGGGCTGACCGGTTTCGCGTGCCCGGATCACGGGACACTCGGGACAGGGCTCCTCGCGCTGGTGCCATATCTCATAACAGCGCCGCCCCACCAGCTCCTCCCGGCTGCTCTCCACCGAAGCCGCCGCAGCCTGGTTGAGCCAGATAACCCGGTTGTCCAGGCCCTGGTACACGAACAGCTCGGCCATACTGTCCAAGATGGCCAACTGCTCTATCTGGGGCGGGCCTGGCCCGCCCTTGCCCGAGCCAGAGCCACCCGGGCCGCTGTCTTGGCGCCCGGCCCTCACGCCTGAGGCCCTCTCGCGCTGTGGTTGGAGGGGTTTGTTGAGTCTCTAAGTTAAACATACCCGCCCCCGCCATCCCAAGGGAAGCCCCAACTGCCTTCCGGGGTTTACGGGAAGCAGGTAGTAGGACGAAAGCGTGGTTCTCAGCGCGGCGGCTGGTAGGAGGTCCAGTGCTCCACCTGGGGAGAGATGTGGAACAGGCCGATCTCCTGGCTCAACTCCAAGACCATGACCGCGGCGAACAGCGCCAATAGCAGCCAGCCCAGTCTCCGAGGCAGGCGCCAATGGGCGCATCCCCGCCGCAACAGGATCATCGCCGGGGCCAGGCCCACCAGCACCCCCAGCCCCACCCCACCCACCAGGTTCAGCGCGGCCAAGAACAAGTCCGGCCAGAGGAAGACCACCCCCAAGGGCGGGGCAAAGGTGATCAGGGCCCGGGCCCAGGTGCCCCGGCGGGCCAAAGGCGGAGCCAGGTCGCCCCAGAAGCGCATCAGGGTGGTGCCCACGGCGAGATAGCTGGTGAGGATGGCGCAGAGGGAGAACACCAGCCCCGCGGCCACGATCTGGGGGGAGTGCAACGCCCGGGCCAGAGCCACGGTGGCGGGCTGGTCCTTCTGGAAGGCGGCCCACAGGCTCTCCTCCCCGCCGCGCAAGGGCAGCCCCCCCACCGTGACCAGCAGACACAACACCCCCAGCAGCCACGGCGCCAAGGAGCCCCAACCCAAGGCGCGCAGGATGGCCCCGCGTCCGCCTCCCAGCTCGCGGCACACCAGGGGCACCAGGTTGTGGAACACCAGACTGCAGGTGATCACCGGCAGGGTGGCGGGCAGATAGGACCAGTCGCGGTAGGCCAGACGGGCGGGCTGCACCTCCCCCAAGGCCAGCCACAACAGCCACACCAGGCTGGCCACCAAAGGCAGCATCAACAGGGCGTTGAACCGCCGCACCACCACCGGCCCGGCCAGGCAGGCGCCCGTGGCCACCAGGAAGAAGAACAATATCAACAAGCCGTGCAGATCGGAGCGGCCGGTCAGCAGCCCCAACACCGCCGCCGCCCCGGAGAGGTAGGCCACCATGATGCCATAGTAGTTGACGAAGTAGGCCCCCACCGCGGCCCACTTGCCCGCTGGTCCCAACTCCCGGTGGTAGAGGCCGGCCAGGTCGGCCTCGGCGCGGCCGTGGCGAAGATAGGCGTCGGCGATGACCAGGGCCGAGACCAGAAGCACCAGCCACATGAGGGTGAGCGCCCCCACCGCGGGCCAGAACCCGGCCAACCCCGTCTGCACCGGCAGCCCCAGGATGCCCGCCCCCACCGCGGCCCCGGCCACCAACAGCGCCATGCCCACCACCGGGGGACGCCCGCCGCGCCCGGACAACCAGCCCTCCTCTCTCGTCTCCCAAGCGCGGCTAGTCCAGCTTGCGCTTGAGGTTGTCCTTGATGAACTGCACGATGTCGCTGGTGCGGGTGCCGGGGCCGAAGATGGCGGCGATGCCCGCCTCCTTCAGCGCCGGGATGTCCTCCTCCGGGATGATGCCGCCGCCGATCACCAACACGTCGTCCAGGCCTTTCTCCTTCACCAGCTCCATTACCCGCGGGAACAGGTAGTCGTGGGCGCCGGAGAGGATGGACAGGGCGATCACGTCGGCGTCCTCCTGGATGGCGGCATTGACGATCTGTTCCGCGGTCTGGCGGAGGCCGGTGTAGACCACCTCCATGCCCGCGTCGCGCAGGGCGGCGGCGATCACCTTGATCCCCCGGTCGTGGCCGTCCAGGCCGGGCTTGGCGGCCAGTACCCGAATCTTGCGCATGGTCCCCTCCTCCGCCTGGTCAGATGATGGTCGGCGCCTTGTACTCGCCGAACACGCCGCGCAGGGTGTCGCAGATCTCGCCCAGGGTGGCGTAGACCCGCACGCAGTCCAGGAAGCGCGGCATGAGATTGTCGTCCCCCTTGGCCGCGGCCTCCAGGGCGGCCAGGGCCTTGTTCACCGCCTGGTTGTCCCGCTCGGCGCGCAGCTTGGCCAACTGCCGGCAGCGCTCCTCGCGCACCTTGGGGTCCACCCTGAGCAGCTCGCCCAGGGGCTCGTCCGCGCCCACGAACTTGTTCACCCCCACCACGATGCGCTCGCCGCTCTCGATGGCCTTCTGGTAGTCGTAGGCCGCCTGCTGTATCTCGCTCTGGATGTAGCCCTGTTCGATGGCCGCCGGGGCACCGCCCATCTCGTCGATGCGCCGGATGTATTCCATGGCCCGGCGCTCGATCTCGTCGGTGAGGTGCTCGATGTAGTAGGAGCCGGCCAGGGGGTCCACGGTCTCGGTGACCCCGGTCTCGTAGGCGATGATCTGCTGCGTGCGCAGGGCGATGGTCACCGCCTCCTGCGTGGGCAGGCACAGGGCCTCGTCCATGGAGTTGGTGTGCAGGCTCTGGGTGCCGCCCAACACCGCGCTCAGGGCCTGGAAGGCCACCCGCACGATGTTGTTCTTGGGCTGCTGCGCGGTCAGAGTGCAGCCCGCGGTCTGGGTGTGGAAGCGCACCATCATGCTCTTGGGGTTCTTGGCCCCGAAGCGCTCCTTCATCAGGCGCGCCCACAGACGCCGCGCGGCGCGGTACTTGGCCACCTCCTCCAGGAAGTCGCTGTGGGCGTTGAAGAAGAACGACAGCCGCGGGGCGAACTTGTCCACCTCCAGGCCGGCGTCGACCGCGGCCTGTACGTAGGCCAGGCCGTTGGCCAGGGTGAAGGCCACCTCCTGCACCGCGGTGCTGCCCGCCTCACGGATGTGGTAGCCGCTGATACTGATGGTGTTCCACTGCGGCACCTCGGCCGCGCAGTAGGCGAAGATGTCGGTGATGATGCGCATGGAGGGCGCAGGGGGAAAGATGTAGGTGCCGCGCGAGGTGTACTCCTTGAGGATGTCGTTTTGGATGGTGCCGCGCAGCTTGTCCGGGCTCACCCCCTGCTTCTCCGCCACGGCGATGTACATGGCCAAAAGGATCCCGGCCGGGGCGTTGATGGTCATGGAGGTGGAGACCTTGTCCAGGGGGATGCCGTCGAACAGCACCTCCATGTCGGCCAGGGAGCTGATGGACACCCCCACCTTGCCCACCTCGCCCTTGGCCAGCTCGTGGTCCGAGTCGTAGCCGATCTGGGTGGGCAGGTCGAAGGCCACCGACAGGCCGGTCTGGCCCTGCTCCAGGAGATAGCGGTAGCGGCGGTTGGACTCGGCCGCGGTGGCGAAGCCGGCGTATTGGCGCATGGTCCAGAAGCGGCCGCGGTACATGGTGGGCTGCACCCCGCGGGTGAAGGGATACTCCCCGGGGAAGCCCAGCTTGTCCAGGTATTCCTGGTCCGGCTGTTTGGGGAAGTACACCCGCTCCACGGGCAGGCCGCTGATGGTGGTGAACTCCTGCTTGCGCTCGGGGCGCTTGGCCAGCAGTGCCTCCAGCTTCTCCTGCCAGGCCGCCAAGCGGCTGGCGAACTCGGAGTTGGTCATGGCCCCCTCCTTTGAGATTTGTGTGCCGGCTCCGGGTCCGCTCTCCCCGGGGCCGCTGCCTGGTTCAGAGTCGATCTCTGAAGGGCGCGGCGGGAAAGCCGGGCGGGACGTTCTCGGCTTCCTCCCGCCCACCGCCCCCGGCGTGCCGCCTCGCCTACAGGGGGATGTTGCCGTGCCGTCGCTTGGGGCGGAAGGTGCGTTTGTGCTTGAGCACCCTGAGCGCCCGGATCACCTTGCGTCGGGTCTGGCTGGGCAGGATGATCTCGTCGATGTAGCCCAGCTCGGCCGCGTAGTAGGGGCTGGCGAAGCGGGCGCGATAGTTCTCCACCAGTTCCTGGTAGGTCTTCTCTTTGTCCTCGGCTGCGGCGATCTGTTTGCGGAAGATGATGTTGACCGCCCCCTCCGGCCCCATGACCGCGATCTCGGCCGTGGGGTAGGCGAAGTTCACGTCTGCGCCGTGGTGCTTGGAGCCCATCACGTCGTAGGCCCCGCCGTAAGCCTTGCGGGTGATCACCGTGATCAGGGGCACGGTGGCCTCACAGTAGGCGTAGATCACCTTGGAGCCGTGGCTGATGATGCCGCCGTACTCCTGCTGCACCCCGGGCAGGAAGCCGGGCACGTCCACGAAGGTCACCACCGGGATGTTGAAGGCGTCGCAGAAGCGCACGAAGCGGGCGCACTTGCGCGAGGCGTCGATGTCCAGGCACCCGGCCAGGTGCATGGGGTTGTTGGCCACGATGCCCACCACCATGCCCCCCAGGCGGGCGAAGGCGGTGATCATGTTCTTGGCGAACTGGCGGGCCACCTCGAAGAAGCTGCCCCTGTCCACCACGGTCTGGATCAGCTTCTTCATGTTGTAGGGTGCCTTGGGGTTGTCGGGGATGAAGTCGTCCAGCTCGGGGTCGGCGCGGTCGGGGCTGTCGGCACAGGTGACCTCGGGCGGCAGCTCCTCCCAGTTGGAGGGCAGGTAGGAAAGCAGCCTTTTCACCTGGTCCAGGCAGTCCTTGTCGTCCTTGGCGATGAACTGNGCCACGCCGCTGGTGGTGTTGTGTACCTTGGCCCCGCCCAGGGTCTCGCTGGTCACCTCCTCGCCGGTGACGGCCTTGATCACCTGGGGCCCGGTGATGTGCATGTAGGAGGTCTGGTCCACCATGAAGATGAAGTCGGTGATGGCGGGCGAATACACCGCCCCTCCCGCACAGGGGCCCATGATGGCGCTGATCTGGGGCACCACCCCGGAGGTGAGCACGTTGCGGCGGAAGATCTCGCCGTAGGAGCCCAGGGAGACCACCCCCTCCTGGATGCGGGCCCCGCCGGAGTCGTTGAGCCCGATGATGGGCGCTCCGGCCTTGACCGCCAGGTCCATGACCTTGCAGACCTTCTCTCCGAAGGGACCGGAGAGGGAGCCGCCGAAGACGGTGAAGTCCTGGCTGAAGACGAACACCGGCCGGCCGTCCACGCGGCCGTAGCCCGTGACCACCCCGTCACCGGGGATCTTCTTCTTCTCCATGCCGAAGTCGTGGCAGCGGTGTACCACGAAGCGGTCGAACTCCTCGAAGGAGCCCTCGTCCAAGAGATAGTCCAGCCGCTCGCGGGCGGTGAGCTTGCCCTTGGCGTGCTGGGCGTCGATACGATCCTGGCCGCCTCCCAACAGAGCCTGACGGTTTCGTTCCTCCAGTTGGGCGATCTTCTCCCTGGTGGTCTCGGGAACCTTCATCGTCTCGCCTCCCACCGGACCGGGACGGTCCGGGTCTACCCGTTTCGCCTTACCCAAGCAGGTCCGTATCATTCCCGGGGCCTGGCCCCCAGCGTAGCCTGCCCTCCGGCCTTGGGTCAAGGCTGGCGGGAGGGCTTCTTTCGGTATCCCTTCCGGGCAGGAGGGCAGGCTTCCTACCGCACCCCAAAAGGCGACCGCGGGCCGCAGCGCCTCAAGCCGGGAAGGCTCGAGGCCACGCGCAAACCCGCGGTCTCGCGTCCGGCGGGGACACCGCCGCCGAGGCTATTCCAGCACCACCAGGACCTGTTCCGCCTCCACGGTCTGGCCCGGCTCCACCTTGACCTCGCCACGGTGCCGTCCTCTTCGGACAGGATGGGCATTTCCATCTTCATGGCCTCCAGCACCACCACCTCGTCGTCTTCGGCCACCTGGTCGCCCACCTTCACGGAAACCTTTATCACTTTGCCACCCATAGGTGCCTTGATCTCGACCAACGCAACTCCTCCTTTGCCTCGCACCGGAGGCCGATTTCACTGCGGTAACTCGGGGTTGTTCTTCCAAGTGAGGGCAGCATAAATCGGCACCCCCACCTTGTCAAGACCCCCAGGATCACTCTTCCTGTCCCGTCTTGGGCAGGCTGCGTCCGTTGTCCAGGGCCTCCATCTTGGCCAGGTCCTCGAACTTGATGTCCGCCCCCAGGATGCCCACGATGCGGTCCTCGTCGTCGCGGATGGGGCCGCTGACCGTGATGCACAGGGCGCCGGTGATCTTGGAGGTGTAGAAGTCGGTCACGTGGATCTTGCCGTCCTTCATGGGGTTAACGAACCAGTCGCGGTCCGAGAAGTCGGTGTCCAACTGTGCCCGGCTGTACTTGGCCCGGTCGGTGATGTGGGTGATGTTGCGCGTGATCTTGTAGCCGTTGGTGTTGACCACGTAGAGGAACTGGATGAAGGGGTTCTTCTCCAGGAACTCCTCCAGCACCGGCTCGATCACCGCCGGGGCCATGGTCTTCATCTCCGGCCGGTCGATCAGCTCCTTGCCCAGGTCCATGGCCAGGGTCTGGGCCCAGAACTTGAGGCGGTCGAACTCGGAGTGGAACAGGTCGGGCAGATACTTGCGGGCGAGCTGTTCCATCTCGCTGTTGCCGATGGTGGTGAGCCGGCCGCCCTCGTACTGTTCCTTGACCCACTGATAGATCTTCAGCACGCCGGGATGGCGCTTGTCCACCCGCCGGTCGCCGGTGAGCTTGAGACGCTGGTTGACCCANTGGGCGATGCCCGCGGCCCCGCTCTTGTCGGTGATGGCGATNGTGAAGGGCCGGCCCAGGATCTTCTCGGTGTCGAAGATGTTGTAGATCTCGGGGTTCTTGATCAGTCCGTCGGCGTGGATGCCGGCCGAGGTGCAGTTGAAGTCGCGGCCCACGAAGGGGGTGGGCGGGGGTATGCGGTAGCCGATCTCGTTCTCGAAGTATTCGGCGATCTCGGTGATCACCTTGGGGTCCATGCCGTCGTCGGTGCCGCGCAGGGCCATGTACTCGATGACCAGGGCCTCCAGGGGGGTGTTGCCGGTGCGCTCGCCGAAGCCGAGCAGAGTGCCGTTGACCGCCCCGCAGCCGTAGAGCCAGGCGGTGGTGGCATTGATCAGCACCTTGTAGAAGTCGTTGTGGCCGTGCCACTCCAGGAGCTTGCCCGGGCAGGCGGCGTCTTCGATCATGGCCCGCACCAGCTTGGGCACGCTGCGGGGCAGGGCCGCGCCGGGATAGGTGACTCCGTAGCCCAGGGTGTCGCAGAGGCGGATCTTGATGCCCACCCCGCTCTCCTCGCGCAGGCGGGCCAGCTCCAGGGCGAAGGGCACCACGAAGCCGTAGATGTCGGCCCGGGTCACGTCCTCGAAGTGGCAGCGGGGCACCAGGCCCAGGTCCAGGGCGTCCTTGACCACCCCCAGGTACATGTCCATACACTTGCGCCGGTTCAGCCCCAGCTTGAGGAAGATGTGGTAGTCACTCACCGAGGTGAGGATGCCGGTCTCCTTGAGCCCCATCTCCTTGACTACCTTCAGCTCCTCCTTCTTGGCCCGCACCCAGCCGGTGATCTCGGGGAAGCGGTGGCCCAGCTCCTTGCACATCTCCACCGCCTGGCGGTCGCGCTGGCTGTAGAGGAAGAACTCGCACTGGCGGATGATGCCCTTGGGCCCGGAGAGCCGGTGGAGCATGTCGTAGAGGTCGCGGATCTGCTCCGGCTTGTAGGGCGGACGCGCCTGCTGGCCGTCGCGGAAGGTGGTGTCGGTGATCACCATCTCCTCCGGCGGGTCCAGGGGCTGCACCTTGTGGTCGAAGTCGATACGGCACACCTGGTCGTAGGGAAACACGTCCCGGAAGAGCTGGGGCTCCTTGGGGTTCTGCAGCCGCATGAACTGGGGCTGATGGGTGTGGTCCAAAAGTCTCCTGCGGGGATTCCACCTGGCCATGGCCCAAACCTCTTAACGCATACAGGTTTTCCCTGGTCCCCTGGGGGACCCTAAAATTGGGGAAGGGGCACCCCNGGGGTGCCCCTCCCCTGCCAAGCCGGCCGATCCGGGGGGGGCACTGTTGCCCGCCCCCAGCTCACATGCTTACTTGGGCGGGCAGTAGCGCTTGGCGCCCTTGGGAGGCACGTACTTGGGGAACTTCTTGGCGCGGGCGCGGGCCGCGGCCTTGTCCGCGTCGCTCACCCCGCGCGGCACGCTCAGCACGGTGCCTTCCTTGATCTTGTTGGGATCCTTGATCTTGTCCTTGTTGGCGTCCCACAGAAGCGGCCACAGCCAAGGATCATTGTAAATCTGGGGCTTGGCCGCGATGCTCCACAGGTCGTCACACTTCTCCACGGTATAGGTGGTGGGCAGGCTGGGGGCCGGAGCGGGCTTCTCGGTCACCGGCGCCGGCACGCCTTCCCACTTCTTGGGGGGAGGAGGTGGCACGGGGGCCGGCTTCTCTTTCACTCCGCAGACCGAGGCACAACCGCTGAGCATGGCCAATGCCACCAGCCCAGCGATCCAAGGCAGCAGCTTGATCACCTTTCTCATCTAAAAACCCTCCTTCCCGTCGGCTACCTGACCTGGATGGTATCGATCTTTAGGTCGCCACCAGGTACACCCCCCCTGGCAGCGAATCTGGACCTACCCGACAATACTTGGAAACCATTTTATGCTCCAGGATATTGTACTGTCAACAAATTTGGCCCGCGGCCAAAACCGGGGATTGGCCGAGAGAAAAGACTTTTTTGAACCAAATTCCGCAACGATAGGGCTATTCCCCCGCCCTTTTCCTCCCCCAGATACCTGGACCGCAAGCAAAAAAGCGGCCTTATCCCTCTGGCTTTTCCACCTTGAGCCCCAGCTCCAACAGTTGCTCCGCCTCCACCGGCCCCGGCGCGCCGGTGAGGGGACAGGCCCCCTTCTGGGTCTTGGGAAAGGCTATCACCTCCCGGATGGAGGGCTGCCCGGCCAGGATGGCCACCAGGCGGTCGAAGCCCAGGGCCAGGCCCCCGTGGGGGGGAGCNCCGTACTCCAGGGCCTCCACCAAAAAGCCGAACTTGACCCGCGCCTCCTCCGGGGGGATGGACAANGCAGCGAACACGCGTTCCTGCACCTCGCGGCGGTGGATACGGATGGAGCCGCCGCCGATCTCGGTGCCGTTGAGCACCAGATCGTAGGCCCGGGCCCGCACCCGTCCCGGTTCGCTCTCCAGCAGCTCCAGGTCCTCGGGCTTGGGGGCGGTGAAGGGGTGATGCATGGCCTGGTAGCGCTTGGCCTCGGGGTCCCACTCCAGCAGGGGGAAGTCGGTCACCCAGCAGAAGGCCAGCTCATCCTCCCGGGTGAGGTCGAAGCGCCGGGCCAGCTCCAGGCGCAGCCGCCCCAGGTATTCCGCCACCACCGCCGGGGCGTCGGCCCCGAAGAACAACAGGTCGCCCTCGGCCGCATCCACCGCCTGGTTGATGCGCTCGATGTGACCCTCGGTGAAGAACTTGGCGATGGGCGACTGCCAGCGACCACCCTCCTTCACCTTGACCCAGGCCAGGCCCTTGGCCCCGAAGTCGGCCACGAAGGAGGTGAGCTCGTCCAGGTCCTTGCGCGAAAGCCCGGCCATGCCCTTGCCGTTGATGGCCTTGACCACCCCCCCGGACTCCACCACCCGCCGGAATACCTGGAACTCGGCGTCGGCCACGATGGGCCCCACCTCCACCAGCTCCAGGCCGAAGCGCACGTCCGGCGCGTCCAGGCCGTAGCGCGCCAGGGCCTGGTCGTAGGTGAGCCGGGGCAGGGGCAGGCTCAGCTCGCGGCCGGTCACCTCCTGCACCACCGCCGCCACCAGCCCCTCGGTGAGGCTCATCACGTCGTCCTCGTCCACGAAGCTCATCTCCAGGTCCACCTGGGTGAACTCCGGCTGGCGGTCGGCACGCAGGTCCTCGTCCCGGAAGCAGCGCACGATCTGGTAGTAGCGCTCGATGCCCCCCACCATGAGCAACTGCTTGAAGAGCTGCGGCGACTGGGGCAGGGCGTAGAACGAGCCGGGGCTCAGGCGGCTGGGCACCAGGAAGTCGCGCGCGCCCTCGGGGGTGGAGCGGGTGAGGAAGGGCGTCTCCACCTCCAGGAAGCCCTGCGCGTCCAGGTAGCGCCGCGCCGCCTGCGCCGCGCGGTGGCGCAACAGCAGGTTNCGGTACATCTCCGGCCGCCGCAGGTCCAGGTAGCGGTGGCGCAGGCGCACGTTCTCGCTNACCTCGATCCACTCCTCCAGCATGAAGGGCGGCGTGCGGCTGGGGTTGAAGATCTCGAACTCGCTGACCACCACCTCGATCTGGCCCGTGGCCAGCTTGGGGTTGTCCTGCCCCTCGGGGCGGCGGCGCACCACCCCCCGGATACCCAGGCAATACTCGCTGCGGATGCCGTGGGCCAGGGAGTGGGCTCCGCCGGAGTCCTCGGGGTTGAACACCACCTGGGTGATGCCCTCGCGGTCGCGCAGGTCCACGAAGATCAGGCCCCCGTGGTCGCGCCGCCGCTGGGCCCAGCCCATCAGGACCACCTCCTGCCCCTCGTGCTCCAGGCCCAGCTCCCCGCAGGAGTGGGTCCGCTTCAGCTCGCCGATGAATCGCTCTGCCACCTTGGCTACCTCTGCCTCCTCAGGCGGTTCGGTTCTCGGGTTGCCCCGGCCCCCTGCCGGGACAGAAGAAGATGCGCCCTTCGCCCGTCGATCCCTTCAGCGCGGCCGCGCCGGGGCGGGGGGCTCTAGTCTTCCCCGCCCAGGCGGGCGGCCAGCGACTCCAGGGGGATCTCCTCCTGCTGGCCGCTGGCCATGTCCTTGAGCGGGGCCCGGCCCTGGGCCAGCTCCTGGTCGCCCACGATCAGCACCCGCGCCGCGCCCAGCTTGTGGGCCCGTCGCATTTGGGCCTTGAGGCTCTTGTCCTCCAGGCTCATCTCCACCCGGCGCCCGGCGCGGCGCAACTGCTGCACGCGGGGGAAGGCCCAGTGGCGCGCCGCCGGCCCCAGGGCGGCCACGAACAGCTCCGGCCCCGGGGCGGGCGGNTGCTCCCCCAACAGCAGGGCCAGGCGCTCCATGCCGATGGCGAAGCCGATGGCTCCCACCTCGGGCCCGCCCAGCTCCGGCACCAGGCCGTCGTAGCGCCCGCCCCCGGCCACCGCGTCCTGGGCCCCCAGGCCGGCGGCCACGGCCTCGAAGGTGGTGCGCAGGTAGTAGTCCAGGCCCCGCACCAGGCGCGGCTCCAGCTGGCAGTCCACGCCGCAGGCCCGCACCAGCTCCTGCACCCGGGCGAAGTGTTCGCGGCAGTCCTGGTCCAGGAACTCGGTCACCACCGGGGCCTGGGCGGCCGTCTCCCGGCATCCCTCCACCTTGCAGTCCAGCACCCGCAAGGGGTTGAGCAACAGCCGCCGGCGGCAGTCCGGGCACAGGCGCTCGCGCCGCGCGTCCAGGAAGTCCACCAGGGCGCGGCGGTAGTCGGGCCGGCAGCGGGGGCAGCCCAGGGAGTTGAGCTTTATCACCACCTGCTCCACCCCCAGGCGCCGCAGCAGGTGGTCCAGCAGCACGATCAGCTCCGCGTCGCTCCAGGGGCCGGGGTCGCCGAACACCTCCACGTCGATCTGGTGGAACTGGCGCAGGCGTCCCTTCTGGGGCCGCTCGTGGCGGAACATGGGGCCGATGGTGAACAGGCGGTGGGGACCGGGTTGGGCGTAGAGCTTGTGTTCCAAAAAGGCCCGCACCACCCCGGCGGTGGCCTCCGGCCGCAGGGTGAGCGACTCGCCGCTGCGGTCGGTGAAGGTGTACATCTCCTTCTCCACGATGTCGGTGGCCTCGCCGATGGAGCGGGCGAACAGCTCGGTCTTCTCCAGCACCGGGGTGCGGATCTCCCCGAAACCGAAGGCCGCCAGCACCTGGCGCGCCACCGCCTCCAGGCGCTGCCAGGTGCGCGCCTCCGGCGGCATAAGGTCCTTCATACCCCGCACGGCCTGGATACTGCCCACCTCTGTCGGCTCCTTGTCCGTAAAGTGCCCCTGGAATCCTGCATATATACTCACCCCCGCCGGTGCCGTCAAGCCGAGGGCCCCCGGGCCCGCCACCACCCCCGGTTGACCCCGGCGCGAACCTGCCCTTAGACTGAGCAGGGGTGGGGCGAATCCTCATCGGGTCGTCCCTCCCCCCCGGATGGTGCCTGCACAAGCCCAGCCCACCCCTCACCCCGAGGTGACCCCCATGACCCGCCTGGCGAGAGTCTGGTCCCTGGCCGCCTGCCTGACCCTGTTGAGCCTGGCCCTGCCCGCTGCGGCCCGTATGGCCCCCGAGGCCGGCGGCCTGCAGGTGGAGATGCTGGCCCCCCAGGGCACGGTGCAGCGCATCACCCAGGTGGTGGTGCGCTTCTCGCGCGACATGCGTCCCCTGGGGCGGATGGCCCAGGATGCGGCCAGTGCGCCGCTCAAGATCTCGCCCCGGCCGGCGGGCACCTTCCGCTGGCTGGCCCCCCGCACCCTGGCCTATCTCCTGGACCGGCCCCTGGTGGGGGCCACCCGCCTGAAGCTGGTGGTGCCGGCCGGCGTGCGCAGCCTGGACGGCGCGGTCCTGGCGCGGGGAGTCAAGGTCTGGGTTCAGACCCCGCCGGTGATGGTCACCGCCTTCCGCCCCAAGCCGGGCCGGCGCCTGGGGCCGCGGCCGGAGATACGGGTCACCTTCAACCAGCCGGTGGAGACCGCTTCCCTGGCCCGGCGCACCTGGTTCCGCACCCCCCGCGGCCGGGTGCGGGTGCGGGTGCAGGAGGAGACCCAGCCGGCCTGGATGCGCGAGGAGGGCACCATCGCCCGCACCTATCGCATCGTGCCGGTGCGCGACCTGCCGGGCAAGGTACGCATCGTACTGCACATAGACCCCGGCCTGCGCCCCGCCCAGGGCACCCTGCCCTCACGGCAGGCCTTCACCGCGGTCTATTGCGGCTACGGCCCCCTGGCCCTCACCAAGTGGGAGATGGAGCGCGGCCCCGGCGGACCCGACCCCCAGGCCCCCCTCCTGCTGGGCTTCAACAACCCCGTGCGGCCGGACGCCCTGCGCAAACACCTGATCATCCACCCCAGGGTGACCCTGGAGCCCTCGGACTACCCCACCACCCCCAGCCGCTGGGTGTACCTGCACGGGAATTTCCGGCCCCGCACCCTCTACCAGGTCACCATTCGCGCGGGCCTGCGCGACGCCTACGGCACCGTGCTCAAGAAGCCGGTGCGCTTCTCCTTCCGCACCGGGGCCCTGCCGCCGCTGATGGCCCTGGCCGGAGGCAGGGGGGTGCTGGAGTCCACCGCCCGGCCGGTCTATCCCCTTCGCCTGCGCAACCTGCGCCGGCTGCGCGCGGCCCTGAGGTGGATCCCCCTGGAGCGGGCGGTGGAGGCCCTGGTGGCCGAGCAGGAGCGCGACTGGGACCAGAAACCCCCGCCTCCCGCCCCCGGCCCCCACACCCGGGTGCATGAGCTGTCCTTCCCCCCCCAGAAGCTGCCCCCGGACCAGACCAGGGTGTTCCCCCTGGACCTGGAGCGCCTGCTGGGCCGCCGGCCCCAGGGCGGGCTGGTGCTGATCGACCTGCGCGCCACCTGGCCCGACCGCAAGGGCCGGCCCAAGCAGCGCCTGCGCCGGGCCCTGGTGGAGGTCACCGACCTGGGGCTCACCCTCAAGCTGGGCCGCAGCCGCGGTGCGGTGTGGGTCACGCGCCTGTCCACCGGCCGGCCCCTGGCCGGGGTGCACCTGGAGCTGCGCGACCGCAACAACCGCCGGCTCTGGCAGGGGGTGAGCGACCAGCAGGGCCTGGCCCGGCTGCCCTCCCTCCGGGAGCTCGACCCCGCGCCCAACCCGGACAAGCCCTGGCTGGACCCCCAAGTCTTCCTCCTGGCCCGCCGGGGCGGGGAGACCGCGGTGTTGCCCGCAGCCTGGGGTGAAGCCCTGTTCTGGTCCCTGCCCCCGGAGCTGGACCACACCAAGCCCGAGGAGGCCCCTGCCCTGCGCGCGCACCTGATCACCCAACTGCCCCTCTACCAGCCGGGGCAGGAGGTGCGCTTCGTGGTGTACCTGCGGCGGCTGGAGCCCGGCGGCCTGGCCCTGCCAGGGGAGGAAGAGCTACGCCTGGAGGTGCGTGACCCCTACGACCGGGTGGTACACTCCTTCCGCGGACGGCCCGACGAATACGGCAGTCTGGCCGGCTCCTTCCGCCTCACCCCCGGCGCCCGCNTGGGCCGCTACCTGGTGGTGGTGATCCAGAANGACNANAGCGAGCTGGCCGCGGGCAGCTTCCGCGTGGCCTCCTTCCGCCCGCCCGACTTCCGGGTGGAGCTGCGCGCGCCCCGCAGNCAGGTGGGAGCCAAGGCCGGGGTCCCGGCCGAGATCAGCGCGGCCTACCTGTTCGGCACCCCGGTGGCCCAGGGCCGGGCCACGGTGCAGGTGGAGCAGGAGCCGGCCGATTTCACCCCGCCGCGGCTGAAGGACTACGCCGTGGGCGAGGTGCCGCCGCCGGACCAGGAGCCCCCCTTGCGCAAGCACCTGGCCACCCTCACCGCCACCCTGGACGCGCGCGGCCAGGCCCGGCTGAGCCTGCCCGCGGCCGAGCCCCTGCCCGGCTTCCCCGTACGGGTGGGCCTGGGCGCGGCGGTGGCCGACGCCTCGGGCCGGGCGGTCAAGACCTGGCGCGGCTACCTGGTACACCCGGCCGCGGTGTACCTGGGCCTGCAGAGTCCGGTGGTGGCCCAGGCGGGACGGGCGGTGGAGATCCGCCTGGCCGCGGCCACCTGGGACGACCGGCCGGTGAAGGACCTGGCGGTGGAGATCAGCGCCTACCGCCTGTGGTGGGAGACCGTGCGCGAGCGCGGCCCCGGCGGCTTCTGGCGCTATCTCAGCCGCCAGCGCCGCCGCCAGGTGTGGCAGAAGCGCCTCACCCTGGGCCGAAAGCCCGCCCGAGTACGCTTCACCCCGCCTGAGGCCGGCACCTACCTGGTGGTGGCCCAGGCCCGCGACCGCGCCGGACGGATCACCCGCTCCAGCACCTACCTGTGGGCCGCCGGCGCCGGGCTGGCCGGCTGGCGGCGCTACGACGACCACCGCCTGGTGCTCAAGGCCCAGCCCTCCCGCCTGCGCCCCGGCCAGACCGCCCGCATCCTGGTGCAGAACCCCTTCCCCCGCGCCACCGCCCTGATCAGCCTGGAGCGGGCCGGGGTGCGCCGGACCATGGTGCGCACCCT
>MTPE01000448.1 GCA_002011835.1 Desulfarculaceae bacterium JdFR-95
CCGCGGGGGGCGGGGCCGCCTCCTACAGGCCCAGCTCGTCTGCGATCTCCCGCATGGCCTCCACCGCCAGGGCCGCGAACTCGGCCAGAGGTATGCCCAGCTCCTCGCACAACCGGATGTGGTCCCGGTTGACGCCCGCGGCGAAGGACTTCTCCTTCATGCGCTTGACCACGCTCTTGGGCTTGACGCTGGCCAGTTTCTTGTCCGGGTACACCAGGGTGGTGGCCACCACCAGGCCGGTGATGGTCTCGCCGCAGGTGAGGGCCAGATCCAGCTTGCTGGTGCGCTCCAAACCCAGGTTCTCGGCGTTGTGGGCCTTGATGGCCTGGATCACCTCCGGGGGCAGGTCGTGGTCGGCCAGGATCTGGGCCGTGACCAGGCCGTGGCGGGCCATGTCCTGGGCGGTCTGGTCGTAGTCCAGGTCGTGCAGCATGCCGGCCACGGCCCAGGTCTGTTCGTCCTCGCCCAGGCGGCGGGCCAGGGCGGCCAGGACCGCGGACGCGGCCAGGCAGTGCTTGCGCAGGCGGGGGTCGGATATGTGCTCCTCCATCAAGGCGCGGGCTTGGGCCAGGTCCATGGCTTCTCTCCCCTCTGGTAGAATGTTCTCCGTGTCCCAACCCAGTATAACCCGCTTCCTCGGGAGGCCGGTCATGATCGTGCGCAACCTGGAGCACCCGGAGGTGGTACGCACCCGCTACCTGGCCCACGGCGGGGGTATCGCCCACATGCTGCTCACCCACCCCCGCCTGCAGACCATGATGTTCCTGGCCCACGCCGTGGTGCCCGTGGGCCAGAAACTCTTGGGCCACGTGGACCCCATGGAGGAGATCTACATCATCCAGAAGGGCCGGGGGCTGATGCAGGTGGACCAGGACCGCCGCGAGGTGGGCCCGGGCGACGCCATACACATCCCCATCGGCGCCTTCCACGAGCTGACCAACATCGGGGAGGAGGAGCTGGCCATCCTGGTGGTGGCGGGGCTGATCCCCGGAGAGCCGGCCTGAGGGCGCACCCCGCCCTCCGGGGACCGGGCTCCGGCGGCCGCGGGTCACCCGGCTTTTGGCCGCAGGGCAGGGCGGATGCCTGCGGAGAGCCGGGGGTGGGCCTCAGCCCTGCCCGCGCAGCCAGTCCAGCACCTGCTCCTTGGTGGGCACCTTGCCCACCAGCTTGACCTGGCCGTCGATGATCACCGCCGGGGTGCCGAAGACTCCCGCGGCGGCGATCTCCATGGTGTCGGTGATCTTCTCGATNTCCGCCTCCAGGCCGGCCTCGGCCACGGCNTGGCGNACGATCTCNTCTGTCTGCTTGCAGCGGGGGCAGCCGGGCCCCAGTACCTTGATCTGCATCGGTTCACCTCCTTGTTTCTCAGGCTATCAGCAGGCCGTACATCCAGCCCGCCAGGGTGGAGAGCACCACGATCACGGCGCAGAACACCGCGGTCTTGCGCCAGCCCATCACCCCGGCGATGACCAGCATGTTGGGCAGGGACAATGCCGGGCCGGCCAGCAGCAGGGCCAGGGCCGGACCCTGGCCCATGCCCGCGCCCATCAGCCCCTGCAGGATGGGCACTTCGGTGAGGGTGGCGAAGTACATCAGGGCCCCGGCCACCGAGGCCANGAGGTTGGCGGCCAGGGAGTTGCCCCCTACGGCAGAGGCGATCCAGGCCTCCGGGATCAGGGCGGGGTGGCCGGGCCGGCCCAGNAGGAACCCGGCCACCAGCACCCCGGCCCCCAACAGNGGCAGGATCTGCTTCATGAAGCCCCAGGTGGACTGCACCCACATCACCCGCTCGGCGCGGGCGAACCAGGCCCGCAGCATCAGCCCCAACACCACCAGCAGGCCCACCACCACCGGCCACTTGAGGGCGTACAGCCCCTGCCACAGGGGGCCGGCTCCGGGGGCGGGCCGGGCAAAGGCGGCGAAGACCAGGATCGACACCAGCACCAGCATGAACAGGGCGTCCTGGGCCAGGCTGCGGCCGGTGTCCTCCTCCGGGGGCAGATAGATCTGGCCCGCGGCGCGCCGGGCGTCGTCGCGGCGGAAGACCAGGGCCATGGTGAGCCCCACGATCACGGCGAAGGCCACCGCCCCCACCGCCCGGGCCAACCCCAAGCGCCAGCCCAACACCCGGGCGGTGAGCACGATGGCCAGGACGTTGATGGCCGGGCCGGAGTAGAGGAAGGCCGTGGCTGGGCCGATGCCCGCCCCGCGGGAGTAGATGCCCGCGAACAGGGGCAGCACGGTGCAGGAACACACCGCCAACACCGTGCCCGAGACGCTGGCCACGGTGTAGGAGAGCAGCCTGCGCGCCGTGGCCCCGAAGTACTTGAGCACCGCGGCCTGACTCACGAACACCCCGATGGCCCCGGCGATGAAGAAGGCCGGGATCAGGCAGGTGAGCACGTGGCGGCGGGCGTAGTCCTGGAGCATGAGAAAGGCCTCCAGGCCGCTGCGGCGCACGAGCTGGCTGTCCCAGGGCACCAGGTAGGCGGCCAGGAACACGGCCACCATGAGCAGTAGTTTGTAGGTCTCCTTCCGGTTCATGGTCGGGTTCTCCCGGATTTCCTGCCCATTTGGTCAAATGGCCAAATGACTGGTTTCGAAAAAGGCGCCGCTGTCTGCCGCCGCCTCGGTCCACCCACCTTTGCCCCCCCGGCCACCCGGCCCACCCCGGGGCCTCCCTCCCCGGCCGGTGCCGCCACCCCCGGGCGAGGTGACCGCTTGCCACCCCGGTGTCCCCTCCGCGTCTCGCCCCCCTGTGGTCCCTCGTGCCCCCCGGGCCGCCCCCTGCGCCTCGTGGGACGCCGCCCCCGGTTCACCCTGCCGCAGCTTGGCCCCCCGCCTCCTGTGGCCCCTGCGCCGCCTGCGGTCTCGCCTCCGGGGGCCGCCTCCCTGGCGTCTCTCCTGGTGCTCCTCCGGCCCCTCGCCCTGGCTCTCCGCCCCCGGCCGGTGCCTGGCCTCCGCGCCGCCCCCCTGCCGCCCCCCATGTCGCCCCCGTGCTTCCGCCTGCCGTGGCGCCCGGTGCCCCGGGTGGAGCCGGCCCCTACTTCACCAGCCGGATCTGGCGCTGCACCTGGCTGGCCATCACCGACTCCACGCAGTCGAAGAAGCCCATCACGCAGGGGGCCAGGAGGCGATAGAACACCTGGGAGCCCTGGCGGCGGTCCTCCACCAGCCCCACGGCCTTGAGCAGGGCCAGGTGCTTGGAGACCGTGGACATGTCCGCCCCCACCGCGCGGGTGAGCTCGGCCACGCACTTTTCGCCCCCGGCCAGCTCCTCCAGGATCATCAGCCGGCTGGCGTGTCCCAGGGCCTTGAGGATGCGGGCCCGGGCCTCGAGCCTCTCTCGTCGATCCGCCTTCATCTTCGCCTTGCCCTACATGGGAGCACGGCTCCCGTGGTCCTCTGTGTGGGGCCCTGCCTCTGCCTCGGCCGCCCCCTTCACCTTCCCGCCGCCGCGCCCTCGCGCGTGCCGCGGGGCTGGGGCAGCCATACTTGCATTATTGGCCAAATGGCAAAGTTTGTCAAACCGACGGATGNCCATAGGAGGGCCGGGCAGGCGCCAAGGCACCATCCCGGCTCGCCTTGACACCCTCCGCGGGCCGGTGTTTTAGTAGAGTCATGGCCCAGGCCGAGCACATCCTGGCCGTGGGCGACCTGCACGGCCGCTACGACCTGTTGTGCCGGGTGCTCGACGAGGTCATACCCCAGATGCCGCAAGGCACCCGCCTGGTATTCCTGGGCGACTACATCGACCGCGGTCCGGCCTCGGCCGAGGTGGTGGAGCGGCTGATCGCGCTGCGCCGCCAGCGGCCGGAGACGGTCTTTCTCATGGGCAACCACGAGCGCATGCTCCTGGACGCGATGGCGGGCTGGCAGGTGCTGATGTACCTGGCCAACGGCGGCGAGGCCACCCTGGCCTCCTATGGCCTGGAGGAAGACGAGCTGGACCGCCTTCCCGCCGAGCACGTAGCCTTCTTCCGCAGCCTGGAGCTGAAGTACCTGAGCGGGGACTACGTGTTCGTGCATGCCGGCCTGCGGCCGGGGGTGCCTTTGGATGAGCAGGACCCCCACGACCTGGTCTGGATCCGGGAGGAGTTCTTCCTGTCCGGTGTCGACTTCGGCAAGACCGTGGTCTTCGGGCACACGCCTTTTCGCCGGCCGCTGATCAAGCCCGGTCTGATCGGCATCGACACCGGGGCGGTCTATGGCAACCAGCTCACCTGCCTGAAGCTGCCCGAGGAGGAGTTCATCGCCCTGGAGGCGAGCTAGCGTTCTCAAGGAAGGGTACGTGAGTAGTTTCCCGAAAGGAGGGCGTACCCTTGGGGGCGTGGTGTGCGGCCAAGGGGAGCGGGGCATTTCCGGGCTCATCCGGCAAATGGCGGGGAGACAGCACCTTGGTATTGCGGCCCCGGCCGCCGGCACAGGAGATGGAATGATATTTCGTCGGACTCATTTTCCTCACAAAGACGAGCACACGATTTTCATCATCCCGGGCCGGCCCGGGATGATTTTACAACCACCCCGGCGTTTGCCGGATGGGCCGTATTCCTCTCGGCTCAGGCGTAGGGGCAGGTAGGTCCTCAACGCTGGCTCACCGCCATCTGGCGGGGGTGAGGGGAGGAGGGGGGCGGGATGTGTCCCAGGGGCTTGGGCATGGGCAGCGAGCACACCGGGCGGGCACCCTCCGGTGGGGGTGGGAGGAAGCCGGCGAAGTGCAGCACCAGAGGCAGGCCGGAGAGGAAGACCACCAACACGCAACCCCACAGCACGCGTCGCATCCACACGGGCATGATCAGCTACTCCCGGAGGAATCGGGCCCCAGGGGGCCTTGCGGGTTTTTCTGCGAGGGGTCCGCACCAAGCTTCCGCAAGCAAGTCCCCCAGCCCACGGTGAGGCTGGGGGACTGCACCCTGCTTACTTGGTCGCCCCAGGCGGACCCACACGGGCGGCCTGGGCATGGAGCTAGCCACCCGGCGCCGCAGTCCACGACGGCTGGCGGGTCCTATTTGCTCCCGGCAGGTCTTCTGGCTCCCGGATCGTCCTACTGACCGCGCCTTCCCACCTTGGTCGGGCAGTGGCTCGTCGCCGAGGTGGGGTCAAGGTCTCCCCCCTCCCCCTTCCCTCGGCCCAGCGGCGTTCGTCCCCGGTCACAGCGGCGGGACCGCGACGGATTTGCACCGTCTTCCCTGGGCCGGGTACACGGGCTTTTGATAGCGTAAAGTGCGGTGGATTGCAAGCTCGGCTCGCTCGGGAGGAGGGGAGAGCGCTCTTTCTCCCTGGGGAACACGGCTCTGGGGTTCGGGAAAGAAAACGGGACGGGTGCGGGTCGGCCTCCCGGGGGGGAAAGAGAGGAGACCGTCCCGCCGCCCTGTCATAGGGCCCCGTCCCGTTTTGGCGCCAGGTTAGGACTCAGCCGCGTCCTGGAACTCGTCTCCCTCCTGGGGAGCGGGGAGCTGGCGCGGTGCTTGGGATGTCTTGATCTTCTTCTCGTTCTCGGCCTTGGTCTTGCCGTGGCCGTTGCCCGCGAACTTGGAGCCCTCCACCATGAGGACCAGCTCGTCCACCACCTGGGTCATGCTGTTGGCCTGGGCGCTGAGCTGGGTGGAGGCGGCAGCCGATTCCTCTGCTCCGGCTGCGTTGCGCTGGGTCACCTTGTCGATCTGGCTCATGGCCTGATTTATCTGGTCGATGCCCTGGGCCTGTTCCTGGCTGGCCGCGGCGATTTCCTCCACCAGTTGCAGCATGCGGCGGGTACGCTCGGCCACGCCGTTGAAGGCCTCGTCGGTCTTTTGCACCAGCTCCGCGCCGATGCGGGTCTTCTCCAGGGTTCGTTCCACGAGCTCGGCGGTGGTCTTGGCTGCCTCGGCGGCGCGCATGGCCAGATTGCGCACCTCGTCGGCCACCACGGCGAAGCCGGCGCCGGCCTCGCCTGCCCGGGCCGCCTCCACGGCGGCGTTCAAGGCCAGCAGGTTGGTCTGGAAGGCGATCTCGTCGATGGTCTTGAGGATGACACTGGTCTGCTCGCTGGCCTCGCGGATCTCCTGCATGGAACGGGTCAGTTCGGCCATGACCCGGCAGGCGTCCTCCACCGCGCGGCCGCTGTCCCGGGCCAGGGTATTGGCCTGGGAGGCGCTGTCGGCGTTGCGCCGGGTCATGGAGGAGATCTCTTCCAGGCTGGCGGCGGTCTCCTCCAGGCTGGCGGCCTGGTCAGCCCCGCCCATGGCCAGCTCCTGGCTGGCGCTGGAGACCTGTTCGGACACCGAGGCCACCTCCTGGGCCCCGGCGCGCAGCTTGTCGATCATGCGCCGCACCGGCAGGGTGATGCCGCGATACAGGAGGAAGCCCAGGATCGCGGCCAGGGCCGTGGCACCCGCGGCGATGGCGATGAGTAGCCAGCGCACCTGGCGGGAGGTCTTCTGGTAGCTGGCCACGGCCTGCTCGGCCTGCAGCACCAGAGAGTCCACCAGGCGGTTCATGTTGTCTTCCACCTTGGCCAGCTCCTGCTCCGAACGCGCGTCCATGGCCTGCAGGCGGTTGGCCAGTTCGCGCTTCATCACCGGCACCACCTGCTGATGGAACAGGCGGCGATAGGCCGCGTCGGCCTCCCGCAGGCGGGAGAACAGCTCTTGTTCCTGCGCCCCCTTGAGGGCGGTCTTCACTGCCTGGAGATACTGGTCCACCCGGGCCGAGCTGGCCTTGAAGCCTTCCACTGCGCCGAGGTCGCGGTTGAGCACCAGGGCGGCTTGGTGTTGGTAGCGCTTGAGGATCCAGTAGGCCAGTTTCTGGGCGGAGAGCAGGTCGCGGGCCAGACGCACCGCAGTGGCCGTGTCCTGACTCCGCATGGCGGCCTGGAAGTCTAGTTCCAGGCGCTGGGTGATCCGCTCGGCCGTGGCCTCCAGCTCGGCGATGAGACGGCCCGCTTCCTGGTTGAGACGCTTGAGGGGCTTGCCGCGCAGATAGCGCACCTCGGGCAGTATCTGCTGGTGGAATATCTGGCTGAAGCGGCTCTGGGCCTGGGCGGTCTCCTTGGCCCAGGTGCGGGCCTGGGACGAGGAGACCATGGCCATCACCTTCTTGAGGTGGCCGGCAAAGGTCTTGGCGCTTTGGTCGAAGCGCTCCACCGCCTTGAGGTCCTGGTTGATCACCAGGTCGGCCTGGTTGCGGTATTGCTGTATGGCCCAGTAGGCGGCCAGGGAGGCCTCGCGCGACTCCTGCAGCCGCTTGGTGGCCTGGTCGGCCACGGAGGAGAGACGCCCCAGGGCCCAGTAGGACACTCCCCCGATCAGCACCAGCATGATCACCATGCAAACCACCAAGCCGGTGATCTTGCGGTTCAATGACATCGCCATTTCCACGAAACTCCTCTTTCCCAGTGGTCCTTTGTGCGGACCGCTCGAAATTTACTCAGGTGACGAAAAGGTAACCGTCACCTTTCTTTGAACATTGCCCAGGGGCTGTGCCAGGATATGGTTCAACACCTGGGCGACCTCATGGAAGGCCGAGTCAACATAGGTGGAAAAACACGGCCGCAGGGAAAACCCGGCCTGGATGACCTCTCTGGTGCGTTCGGGGAGAACCAAGATCAACGGCAGTTGTTCTGGCAGGAGACCTAGATATCTCAACTGCCACAATCTAGTTCGCGTTTCCGCCAACAAAAGAACCGCTTTCAGTTTGTCCTGGGCCCTTTGCAAGCATTGATACAGTTCCTTGAAGGTGCGGCAGACTTCCATACGCTCTTTCGGAACCACCGAACGAATCTGCTTCAAGAGACGTCTCCCTACCCGAGACCGGTCGTCAGCCAAGACCAGCACATCCATGGTGTCGATATCCATTCTTTTGTGCGATGTGCCTTGCCTGTATGGCAACGGTTGTGCCAACCAGCCCTTTTGTAGGAAGGATTAAAGGGTTTAAAGTAATTAGAGGTAGTTAGCTTTTGTGCCTAATGTGTGGCTCGTTGACAGGGGGGCCCAAGGGAAGGTTTTCCCTCTCGTCGGGGAGGAATCCCTTCTTGCAAAATAGGAAAGACGTTGCTCAACGTCGCCCGAAGCGGGGTAGGCGGTGTTTCTTGAGCAAGGCATATAGCCGCGACTGGGACAGGCCAGAGATTCGTAAGGCCGCGGCGCGGTTGGGTCCCACGGTTTTCAGCAGCGCCTCCAGGTACTCCCGCTCCGCACGCAGCAGGGCGCGGCGGCGGTATTCCTGGAAAGTAGGTAAGGGGGGTGGGGAAGGGGTGGGGAGTGGTGGGACGGGAGAACAGCTGCCCGTGGCCTCCATTCGCAGATGAGGAGGCAGGTGTTTGGGGTAGAGTGTGGTTTCGTCTCCTGCCGCGGCCAACAGCGCCTCTACCACTCCCACCAGCTCCCGCACGTTGCCGGGCCAGGGATAACTCTCCAGGAACCGGAGCAGCTCTGGCGAGAGGCTCTTGTGGGTGAGCCCATACTCCCGGCAGCGCCGGTCCAGGAAGTAGTTCAACAGTAGGGGAATATCTTCGCGGCGCTCACGTAGGGGAGGCAGGTGGATGGNGAGGCTGCGCAGGCGGAACAAGAGGTCTTGGCGAAAGCGCCCCTTGGCCGCCATCTGATCCAGGTCGCGGTTGGTGGCGGCCACCAGGCGGAAGTCGCTGGTCATCTCCCGTTCGCCGCCCACGGGTCGGTAGCGGTGTTCTTGCAGTACACGCAGCAGGGTCTTTTGCACGCCCAGAGGCAACTCGCCCACCTCGTCCAGGAACAGGGTGCCGCCGTGGGCCTGGGCCACCAGGCCGCGATGGCGGCGGTGGGCGCCGGTGAAGGCCCCCCGTTCGTGGCCCAGGATGATGCTCTCGGCCAGGGTGGGGGGCAGGGCCGTGCAGTCCACCACCACGAAGTTTCCCTCCCGGCGCAGACTGTTATGGTGGATGGCCCTGGCCACCAGCTCCTTGCCGGTGCCGGTCTCGCCGGTGATGAGTACGCTGACCTGGGACTGGGCCGCCCTGGCCACCAGCTCCAGACAGGCCTCCAGTTGGGGGGAGCGGCCCACGATGCCCTCCCGATTGAAGGGAGGCGGCTCGGAGCGGAACTTCCGTCGGCGATAGTCCAGGGCCTGCTGCACGGCCTGGAGCACTTCATGGCCTTGCAAGGGCTTGGCCAGGTAGGCCCAGGCACTGTGGACGTAGGTGGGTTTGGCCTCCATCTCGCCCTTGGTGAAGACGATCACCTCTGGCCGCGAAGGCAGCCTCCGCAGGAGTGGTAACATCTCCATCCCGTTGCCATCGGGCAGGCAGGCCTCCATCATGACCAGATCGAACTGGCCTTGTCGGGCCCGGGCCAGACCCTGGGCCCAGCTACCGGCCACCTCAACCTGGTGGTTTCGTCCCAACAGTTCACTCAACGACTGGCGCGCAACCGGTTCGTGGTCGATGATCAGAATGGCAGCCATGGCAGCGGCTGGTGACAAGGCTATGGTCAACGGGTTCGTCAAGACTGATCCAACACACGGCGCACGGCCCAGGCCAGGCTGTGCAGCCCCAAGGGTTTGGGGAGGATCGCCCTGATCCCCATCGCCGGCGGCGGTGGAGAGGGACCTGGAGTGTGGCCGGTGTACATTATGACGGGGATGTCTGGCCGCAGGCGCGTGATCTGCTGCGCCAGGGCCGGCCCGGTGAGCTGGGGCATGGTCTGGTCGGTGATCACCAGGTCGAAGGCCTCGGGGGCGGCCTGGAAGGCGGCCAGGGCCTCGGGGCTGTTGTGGAAGGCCTTTACTCGGTAGCCCAGGCGCTCCAGGGCCTGGCGACACATGTCGGCCACGTCCTCCTCGTCGTCTACCAGCAGGATGCGTTCCCGGCCGCCGGGCAGCCGGACCGCGTCTTGTCCTCGGTTCGCCCTTTCACCCGTGTCGGTTGTTTCCTCGATAGAGCCCTCCTCCATGGGTAGATACACGCGGAAGCAGGACCCCTGGCCCGGGGTGCTGCTTACCTGGATGGCCCCGCCCAGCTCCTGAACGATGCCGTGCACCACGCTGAGCCCCAGGCCGGTGCCGTGGCCCGGCTGCTTGGTGGTGAAGTAGGGCTCGAATATGTGGGCCATGTCCCGTTCGTCCATACCCTGGCCGGTGTCGCGTACCTCCAGACAGAGATAGCGTCCCGGGGGTAGGGTGGGATGGTCGCGCAGGGCCTCCTCGCGCAGGCCCACCGACAGCCTTCCGCCCTCGGGCTCCATGGCTTGGGCGGCGTTGACACACAGGTTCATGATCACCTGGTGCAGTTGGGTGGGATCGGCCGTGACCACCGCCTGCGGGGCTTGCAGATCCAGGTGCAGCTCCACGCTGGAGGGCAGGGAGGACTGGAGCAGGGCCAACGCCTCTTCCACCACTGCGGCCAGGCGCACCGGCCGGCGCACCTTGGAGGCCCCCTGCTGACTGAAGGCCAGGATCTGTTTGATCAGTTTGCGCGCCCGTTGGGCGGCTCGCAGTACCTTCTCCTGATTGGCGCGGGCCCGGCTGTGGGGAGGCAGCTCGGCCAGGACCAGCTCGCTGTAGCCGAGGATCGCGGCCAGGATGTTGTTGAAGTCGTGGGCGATGCCCCCGGCCAGGGTGCCCACGGCCTCCATGTGTCGGGCCTGGCGTAGTTGTTGCTCCAGGTCGCCTCTCTCTTGTTCGGCCACCACCTGTTCGGTGATGTCCACCACCAGGGCCAGCAGACAGGGCTCCCCCTGATGCTCCAAGGGGCGACAGGATATTTTACAGTAGTGGTCGCGTCCGTCGCGGTCCACCAGGATGGCGGGCAGGTTGTCCACCTGCCCGTGGTGTTGCATCCTCTCCAGGAGCTGCTGGCGGTCGCGGGGGTTGCGCCACAGGCCCAGTTCCCGGGAGGTACGGTCCACCACCTCTGGGCGTTGGTAGCCGGTGAGGCGGCAGAAGGTGTCGTTCACCTCCAGGATGCGCCCTTCGCGCCGGGTGCCAATCACCAGGGCCACGGGTGCGGCGTTGAAGGCGGCGGCGAACTTGCGCTCCGAGATACGCTGGGCCTGCTCGGCTTGACGGCGGGCGGTGATGTCTTCCAGCAGGCCATAGAGGCCGCTGACCCGACCTTGGGCGTCATAGGCGGGCATGTAGCGCACGTGAAGGTAACGCTTTTCGCCGTTGGGTAGGGTGCGTACGTCCTCGAACTCCACCGCCTGGCCGCCCAGGACATGGTCGATGTGCTTTTTGAGCCGCTGGAAGACCTCCTGGCCCAGCACCTCGGGCATGGTGCGGCCCACCACCTCCTGGNGCTCCTCCCGTCCCAGCCACCGACGATAGGCTTGGTTCACGAACAGNTAGCGCAGGTTCCGGTCGAGGTGGGAGATTTGCACGGGTAGTCCGTCGGCCACCTGTTGCAGGCGTTGGCGTTCGGCCTCGGCCTGACGCTTGGCCCGCTGCAGGAAGGCCAAGGGGATGACCACCGCGGCCAGGGTGGTGAGCAGTTCGGCCAGCAGGTAACCCCAAGGGGCGAGCCCGGGCACGGGACGGAGGAAGGGATAGTCTATTTTGTGCGCACCCCACAACAAGAAGGATATTCCCGCGGCCCAGCGGGTAAAGGCGGGCGTCTCTGTGGAGCCCACCCAGAGAAGCCCGGTATAACCCAAGACCAAACCGGTGAACAGATATTGCGGCAAGGTGAACCAGAAGAAGCCCACCCCCGCCAGCTTGCTGACCAGGATCCACAGGCTGGCCAGCAGCCCGACCCACAGCCACCAGGGGGACAGACGCTGTCCGCGATAGGACAAGGTGCCGCCCAAAAGGGCCAGGCAGCTCCAAAGGGTAGCCTGATAGTGGATCTGGACCAGCAGGAAGTGGGGCTGCCAGGAGACGATCGCTACCAGGGAGGCGATGTGGACCCCGAGCAGAGCCCAACCCAAGGTCCAGGCCTTGAGGCAGGGCTCTCTTTCCTGCCAATACAGGTAGAGATAGAGGATGGTGAGTACAAGGGTACTTGTTAAGGCACTGATCAGGGCGGGGAAGATCCAGGACACAGTCATTCCTTGGGCCAAACTGACGAACTCTGGCACTGGCCCTGCCGTGGACAGGACCTGCCAGGCTTTGGTTCTTCCCCCCCTGATTTTTGCTTCAGGCAGGCACCGATCCCAAAAGCTGACTACGGACTCGGCCGTACGCTACCGCGGCTGCCGAGAAACCGCCGGCACCATTCCTACCACTTTCTTTCCCCTGCTGCCTACTCTGGCCCNGTAGGCGAAACCCATGTTGTGAGGAGTCACAGCGGGATTTGGCTACGGTGGGAATGGTAGATCGATGGCTAGCTCGTCTCCGGCGTCATCTCGACATAGTCGCGATCCGTCTCTAGCTCCGCCGCCACTGGCGAAGCTCCCGAGGACCTTGCGGCCTCGTGGTGGAGTTCGGGTGATCGGGTGTTTCCCTGGCTGGAGTCGGCTCGGCTGGTCGCACAGAGCTATGGTGAACATTTTCAGTTAGGCGCTAGGTATGCACCCACATCGTTATTATTCCACCGTGTCTCTGGGGTCACGGCAACATACCTTGCCCCCCAGGCGAGGGGCAGCCTCTCACCGACCATCACCATGGTCCCGGTNGTCGTCCTTCTAGATCATCATTAAAATTNTAGCAGACTAACCTCAGACTACCAACCGGGTCCCACTTTACTCTTGTCCTTGTGAAAAGTCCGTGGGCGCACCATGTTAGTCCCCCCTCACGCCCAAGGACCGCTGGCATGGTCTCCGCCGGGACAGGAGCATGCGTTTGATCACCTCTGCTTTTTTAACAAAACTGAACGCCGGAAGCAAAGGATTTTTGCCCGCCGCGCGGATACCACACCCCCTACCGGCCCCACCCTTGCCAAGCAGGCTGATCCTGTAATATGAAAGTGAGCCAGTTGGCGCGGGGGAACCGTCTCTGACCTCCAGGGCCAACTGGCTCATCCCCCAGGAGGCGTTCAATATGCCCAACAGCACCACTACAAAGCCCAGCCAGGAGCATACCCCCATGAGCGAAGATCGATTCTGCAAACGCTGCTCGGTGACCAGAGTGAACGCCCTGTGCCAAGCCTACGAAAAGGCCCACCAACCAGGCGGGGACCGCGAGCTGACTCGCCTGCGCAGCCTGGTGGAGCTGGCCGCAAAGCGCGACTACCCCCAGGCCCGCGGCCTGCTCACCCCCGGCCTGGGACCCCAGGAGCTGCGCGCCCTGTGCTTCAACGTGGCCTCCTTCCTCAGCGACGAGGAGGTGAAACTGGTCCTGGGCTGACCGCGTTTCACGCCGGCCTTCACCTCCCTTCCCTCGCCCCCAGAGCCCTGCAAAGCGCCCAGACCCAAAAGGGTATTGGGTGGCAGCGCGTTTAGTGCTATGATAAATTCATAAAAATACTAGTATTATACTCTGCTTCTCGGGGGCAGCATGGCTCCGGCAGACACAGGCCAGGACCACCCGCACCCCGCCGCGCCAAGCCAGGTGGTGGGTGACGGGGTGGTGGTGCTGGACCGCGGGCTGAAGGTGTTGGGCTGCAACCAGGCTGCGCGGCGACTGTTGGCCGCGCCGCCGGTGGAGGGCGAGGTGTTCGTCCTGGACGCGGTGTTCGCGGGGCCGGAGGTGGGGGGGGTGATGTCGGCCCTGGANGCGGTGTTGGANGGCGGCCGGGCGGTGGAGGGGCGTACCGCGCAGATGATCGACGCCCAGGGCCAGATGTACCAGGCCAGCTACTCGGCCTATCCCCTGGCCGGGCCCAGCCAGGCCGTGGCCGGGGTGATCCTGGTGTTCCGGGAGCTGGACTTCGCTCCGGTGAGCGCGGTACGGCTCTCCCCGGCCGAGGGCGCACCCCCGCCGCCCCGCATGGGCTACCAGGCCCTGTTCGAGCACCTGGCCGAGGGCATCTTCACCATCGACACCCGCTGGCGCATCACTTCCTTCAACCGCCGGGCCGAGCGCATCACCGGCTACCGCCGCGAGGAGGTGCTGGGGCGGCACTGCTGGGAGATATTCCGCTCCGACCTGTGCGAGACCGGCTGTCCCCTGCGCACCACCCTGGAACGGGGGGTCACCCGCCTGGACCAGGACGTGCGCATGGTGGGCAAGGGGGGGCGGCGCTTCACCGTGCTGGTGAACACCGCGGTGGTGCGCGACGGCGCGGGCCGGGTGGTGGGGGCGGTGGAGAGCTTCCGCCCCCTGGAGGGCCTGGAGACGCCGGTGGGGGAGCCTGGCCGGCGGGCCTTCGCCGACATCGTGGGCGCCTCCGAGCCCATGCGGCGGCTGTTCCGCATGCTGCCCGACCTGGCCGCCTCGGAGGCCAACGTGCTGATCCAGGGCGAGAGCGGCACGGGCAAGGAGCTCTTTGCTCGCGCCATCCATCACCACAGCCCCCGCCGCAACGGCCCCTTCGTGGCCGTGAACTGCTCGGCCCTGGCCGAGAGCCTGCTGGAGAGCGAGCTGTTCGGCCACGAGAAGGCCGCCTTCACCGGCGCGGTCACCTCCAAGGTGGGCCGCTTCGAGCTGGCCAAGGGCGGCACCCTGTTCCTGGACGAGATCGGCGACCTGAAGCCCGCCCTGCAGGTGAAGCTCCTGCGGGTGCTGGAGCAGCGGGTCTTCGAGCGGGTGGGCGGCACCCGCCTCATCCCCATGCAGGCCCGCATCATCAGCGCCACCAACCGCGACCTCAAACAGGCCCTGCGCGACGGCTCCATGCGCGAGGACCTGTTCTACCGTCTGCGCACCGTGCCCCTGACCATTCCCCCCTTGCGCGAGCGGCGCGAGGACATCCCCCTGCTGGTGGAGCACTTCATCGCCAAGTTCAACGCCCTCTACGGCAAACAGGTGCGGGCCGTGGACCCCAAGGTGATGCGTCTGTTCATGGACTACCCCTGGCCGGGCAACGTGCGCGAGCTGGAGCGGGTGATGGAACACGCCTTCGTGTTCGTCAAGGGCCCGGTGATCTTCCTCAGCAACCTGCCCGCCCTGGAGGAGTTCCTGGCCGAGCGCAGCCCCAGCCCGCCCGGCGAGCCCCCCGAACAGCAAGACCAGCGCCGCGCCATCCTGGAGGCCCTGCGCCGCAGCGGCGGCCGGCGGGCCGAGGCGGCGCGTCTGTTGGGCATCAGCCGCACCTCCCTGTGGCGGCGGATGAAGCGGCTGGGCTTGGGGTGAGGCCGTGTTTCAGGTGTTTCAGACATACTGAAACATTAGGTAACTTACAAATTCTTCCATAAAATCAAATCGTTGTGTACGATAGTTCCCTTGGGGGCGTCCCGCCCGCCTAGTCCCTGAAACAACTGGTGTTTCAGGGTGATTCTCTCCTCCGGGAGGGCTGGGCGATAAATCCAATGATTCCAGCCAAATAGCACGATGGCCCGCCCTTTGCACTAAAAGAGGTCGCCGGGGAGGTGGTTCCCGGCAAGGCTGCAAGACGGTCACCCGCCACAAGGAGGCCATCGTGAGCCCGCAGGAGTCCAAACTCATCGACATCGACGAGATCATAGACAGCTATCCCGGACGGCCGGAGTATCTCATCTTTTTGTTGCAGGACATCCAGGCCGCCTTCAACTACATCTCGCCCGAGGCCCTGGCCCTGGTGTGCGACCACACCGGGGTGCCGCTCAGCCGGGCCTATTCCGTGGCCACGTTCTACAAGTCCTTCAGCCTGGAGCCCCGGGGCGAGCACGAGATCAAGGTCTGTGACGGCACGGCCTGCCATCTCAGGAGAAGCGAACTTTTGGTGGAGCACCTGGAGCGGCGTCTGGGAGTGCCCGCCGGCGGCACCACCAAGGACCTCAGACTCACCCTGGACACAATCAGCTGCCCGGGTTGCTGCGCCTCGAGCCCGGTGGTGATGCTGGATGAGGATTACTATCCAAAATTCACCACCCGCCAGCTGGACGAACTGCTGAAGGACCTCGAGGCTGATTAGGGTCGCAAGCGAAAGGTGAAAAGCCATGGCAAAAGCAAGCAACGCCGCCCGTCCTGAGCCGCAGCGACTGAACTCGGTGGAGGAGCTGGCAACCCTGCGCCAAGAGCTGCTGGACAGCAAGGACCCCAACCAAGCCGAAATCGTGGTCTGCTACGGCACCGGCTGCCTGGCCAGCGGGGCAAGGCAGGTGGAGGCCGCCCTGAAGAAGGCGCTTAAGGCCGCGGACATGGACGTCAAGGTGCGCCCGCTGATCAAGACCACCGGCTGCCGGGGCTTCTGCTCCCAGGGCCCCTTGGTGGTGATCCAGCCCGAGGGCATCTTCTACCAGAAGGTGAGCCCTCAAGACGCCGAGGATATCGTCCAGGCCCTGGCCCAGGACGCCGGGCCGGTCCAGCGGCTCTTGTACCGCGATCCCAAGACCGGCGAGACCATCCCCCACGAGAAGGACATCCCCTTCTACAAGCTGCAAGAGCGCCTGGTGCTGCGCCGCATCGGATCCATCGACCCCACCGACATCTACGACACTATCGCCGCCGGGGGCTACCAGGCCCTGGCCAAGGCGCTCACCAGCATGGAGCCCGAGCAGGTGGTGGCCGAGGTGGAAAAGTCCGGCCTGCGGGGCCGCGGCGGGGCCGGCTTCCCCACCGGCCGCAAGTGGCGCGGAGCGCTCAAGGCCATCGAGAAGAAGGGCCGGCCGGTGTACGTGGTCTGCAACGGCGACGAGGGCGACCCCGGCGCCTTCATGGACTGCATGGTCATGGAGGGCGACCCCCACGCGGTGCTGGAGGGCATGATCCTGGGGGCCTACGCCCTGGGCGCCGAGCAGGGCTATCTCTACGTGCGGGCCGAGTACCCCGTGGCCATCGAGCACCTCAGCATCGCCATAGAGCAGGCCCGTTCCCTGGGGCTTCTGGGCGAGAACATCCTGGGCTCGGGATTCAGCTTCGACGTTCGGATCAACCGCGGGGCCGGCGCCTTCGTCTGCGGCGAGAGTACCGCGCTCTTCACCTCCATCGAGGGCAAGGCCGGCGAGCCCCGGCCCAAGTACGTGCGCTCGGTGGAGGAGGGCCTCTGGGGACGCCCCACGGTGCTCAACAACGTGGAGACCTGGGCCAACGTGCCGCTCATCATCGAAAATGGCGGCGACTGGTACGCTGGCATCGGGGTGCCCCACAGCACCGGCACCAAGGTCTTCTCCCTGGTGGGCAAGGTGAACAACGTGGGCCTGGTGGAGGTGCCCATGGGGGTGCCCCTGGGCCACATCGTGGAGGAGATCGGCGGGGGCGTGCCCGGAGGCAAGCCCTTCAAGGCGGTGCAGACCGGCGGTCCCTCCGGCGGGTGCATCCCCTATGAGCTGAAGGACACCCCGGTGGACTTCGACTCCCTCAAGGCGGCCGGCTCCATGATGGGCTCCGGGGGCATGATCGTGATGGACGAGCGCGACTGCGTGGTGGACGTGGCCCGCTACTTCCTGCGCTTTTTGGAAGAGGAATCCTGCGGCAAGTGCATCCCCTGCCGCCTGGGGCTCACCCGCATGCGTGAGATCCTGGACGACTTCAGCCGGGGCAAGGGCAGCCAAAAGGACCTGGAGGATCTGGAGAGCCTGGCCCAGGCGATCAAGGACGGCGCGCTCTGCGCCCTGGGCGGCAGCGCCCCCAACCCGCTGCTCGCCACCCTCCGCTACTTCCGCGACGAATACCTGGCCCACATCGAAGGCCACAAGTGCCCCGCCGGGGTGTGCAAGGACCTGATCACCTACCGCATCGACCCGGACAAGTGTACCGGCTGTACCTCCTGCGCCCGCATGTGTCCCCAGGGCGCCATCAGCGGCGAGAAGAAGAAACCCCACGCCATCGACGAGAGCGCCTGCATCCGCTGCGGCATCTGCCTGGAGACCTGCGAGTTCGGCGCGGTCGAGGTGTTCTAGGCCGGGAAGGGAGCGAGGACCATGGTCGAGTTCGAGATCGACGGCCAGAAGGTACAGGCCCAGGAAGGCTGGACCGTGCTGGAGACCGCCCGCAAATACGGCATCCACATCCCCACCCTGTGCTACCACGAGGCGGTCAAGCCCAGCGGGGCCTGCCGCCTGTGCGTGGTGGAGCTGCGCGAGGGCGACTGGTCCAAGGTGGTGATCTCCTGCATGTACCCCGTGGCCGAGGGTCTGAAGGTGTTCACCGACAGCGAGCGGGTGAAGAACGTGCGGCGCTGGATCCTGGAGATGCTGCTGGCCGAGTGCCCCGCCAGCGAGGAGATCCGCCAGCTGGCCGCCCAGTACGGCGTGACCTCCACCCGCTTCGCCATCCACGACCCCGATCAGGACTGCATCCTCTGCGGCCTGTGCGTGCGGGTGTGCGCCGAGGTGGTGGGCGCCAACGCCATCTCCACCGTGGGCCGCGGCGTGCACAAGCAGATCGGCGCCCCCTACCTGGAGCCCGGCTCCGACTGCGTGGCCTGCGGCTCCTGTGTCACGGTCTGCCCCACCGGCGCCATGCGCCGCCGCCTGGACGCGGTGCGGGGCAAGCCCAAGGTGGAACTGGCGCGCTAGGCCCTGGCCCAAAGAGGAGAGGTGAACATGAGCGCGAAGCACAACCAGGCAAACGACAGCCGCATCGGCGTCTTCCTTTGTGAATGCGGCCAGCGCATAGCCCCCCGCGTGGACCTGGCCGCCCTGCAGAAGATGCTGCAGGACGACCCCCGCGTGTCCCATGTCGCAGTGGAGCCCTTCCCCTGTCTGGCCCCGGGGCTGGAGAACCTGCGCCAGACCATCCGCGAGCAGGGCATCGACCGGCTGGTGGTGGCCGGCTGCGAGGCCCGCATCATGCTGGCCAAGCTGGAGCGCGAGCTGAGAGAGGTGGGGCTGCGCGAGGGCCAGATCGACGTGGTCAACCTGCGCGGCCACGTGGCCCAGGTGCACGACCTGGACCC
>MTPE01000304.1 GCA_002011835.1 Desulfarculaceae bacterium JdFR-95
TGCCATGGAGAAGGAGCTTCGCTTCGCCATCCGCGAAGGCGGACGTACCGTGGGCGCCGGCGTGGTCTCCGAAATCATCGAGTAGGCAAGGGAACCATCCCGGCGCCCTGGGCGGGCGGTTCTCGCCTGGGGCGCCGGTCACTGATTACCTGCGCTGCTAGGGCGACAGGGGGCGGCCCCGATCCAGGGTGGAAGGCGAGACAGCGGGAGATCCTGCCTGGACCAAAGGCGTGCAGGGTCGGTGCGGCGCTGGCCACCGGCTGCCCTCCTGTGAAGAAGGCGGTTAAGACATGGCGCGAGACATAATCCACCTGGTGTGCCAGGAGTGCAAGCGCAAGAACTACACCACCACCAAGAACAAGCGCCGCACCCCCGACAAGCTCCAGCTCAAGAAGTACTGCAACGCTTGCCGGCGGCACACCTTGCACAAAGAGGCGAAATAGACGTGAATCAGCGCAGGCCTGTAGCTCAACTAGGCTAGAGCGTCGGACTCCAAATCCGAAGGTTGGGGGTTCGATTCCCTCCAGGCCTGCCAAACTCGTTCACCACCCCCTCCGGCGAAGCGCCGGCCCACTCCGGCGGCCCCGGCGGGAGACACCAGGACGGCACCACCATGGCGGCCAGGAAGGCAAAGAAGCCGGCGGCCAAGACCTCGGCCCGTAACAAAGCCAAGAACGCCAAGGCGGCCAAGGGCGCCAAAGCGCGTGCCGCCGCCCCCAGTACCCCGGCCTCCTGGTGGGAGAGCTCGGTCCAGTTCCTGCGCGAGGTCAAGACCGAACTCAAGAAAGTCACCTGGCCTAACAAACGCCAGGTGATGTCCTCCACCGCCGTGGTGCTGGTCCTGGTGGGTATCGTCAGTGTCCTGCTGGGCTTCGTGGACTTCATCCTGGCGCGCCTGGTCCGACTGGTGGTGGGCTAGCCGGGCCGGGCAGCCGGACCACGGGGAGACACAAGACCCCCCGAAACAGGAGAGCGCCCGCATATAGTCCAGGCTCTTGCGGAACCGCTGAAATCAGAGGATATTTGGCAGAGAGACCCGGCAAGACCGCGTGACCGCCGCGGACCACCGAAGGCGGGAAAGCAAAGAGCCGCGGGAAAAGGGGCAAAGCCCAGGGCAGGCAGGCCAGGAGGGCGAAGGCAGCAGGGCCCAGGGGCGAAGGCGACGGGGCAGGAGGCGTAAGGGGGGCGCTCGGCGGTAGGGGCGCGGAGGTGCGAACTGTCGAGGTGGTGCCGGGGTGGCAGAGTGAGCCGCGAGGTGCCGTGAAAGAGTTGGTGGGGGGCGATGCGGTCCGACCAGCCTTGGCGCGAGGCGGCAGCGACGGGTGAGCCACCCAGGGCGTCGCACCGAGGTCGGTGCTGGGGAAGGGCCGGCCGGAAAGCTGAGTAGGAGAGAGCACAGTCACGAGCCAGGATCGGCGGAGGCCCCCAGAGCCTTCCGGCGGTCTGTTTGTGCTTGAGACCAGGGGACCACCCAGAGGCCCCGGAAAGGGACGAGGCGACGAGCCGTGGCCAAGAAATGGTACATAGTGCACACCTATTCGGGCTATGAGGACAAGGTGCGCCAGTCCCTCCTGGAGCGCATCAAGAGCCATGGTCTGTCCGAATACTTCGGAGAGGTCCTGGTCCCGCGCGAGAAGGTGGTGGAGATGGTCAAGGGCCAGCGCCGGGAGAGCACCCGCAAGTTCTATCCCGGCTACATCCTGGTCCAGATGGAGATGAACGATCGCACCTGGCACCTGGTCAAGTCCACCGCCAAGGTCACCGGCTTCGTGGGGGGCAGCGAGACCCAACCCGTGCCCATCAGTGACGAGGAGGCCCAGCGCATCCTGGACCAGATGGCCGAAGGAGCCAAGGCCCCCAAACCCAAGTACAGCTTCCGCGAGGGCGACGAGGTGCGGGTCATCGACGGGCCCTTCAACAACTTCAACGGCACCGTGGAGGAGGTCTATCCCGACAAGGGCAAGCTCAAGGTGCTCATCAGCATCTTCGGCCGGGCCACTCCGGTGGAGCTGGAATTCGTCCAGGTGACCAAGATGTAGGGGTGCCCCCGCCCCTGGGGCGGGACGGCCGTTTGTTGTGATGGCGAGAGTTTCCCAAGCCCAACCCGAGGAAGGCGACCCATGGCCAAGAAGGTAGTAGCCAACATCAAGCTGCAGATCCCGGCCGGCAAGGCCAACCCCAGCCCGCCCGTGGGCCCGGCTCTGAGCCCCCACGGCGTCAACATCATGGAGTTCTGCAAGGCCTTCAACGCCCGCACCCAGGACAAGGGCGACACCATAATCCCCGTGGTCATCACGGTCTATGCCGACCGTTCCTTCAGCTTCGTGACCAAGACCCCGCCCGCGGCGGTGCTCATCCGCCAGGCCGCCGGTATCGAAAAGGGCTCCGGCGTGCCCAACCGCGAAAAGGTGGGGCGCCTGACCATGAAGCAGATCGTCGAGATCGCCAAGACCAAGATGCCCGACATGAACACCGACGACCTGGACGCGGCGGTGCGTACCATCCTGGGCACCGCTCGCTCCATGGGGGTGGAGGTGGTGGGTTAACGGCCACCAAAGAGAAACCATACCCGCCCCGCCCAAAAGGGTGGCGTGCGGCCAGGGGGGGAGGACGTACGCCAAGGGGTTTGAATCGTCCCGTGGAGGCCTGGGCCTGGGCCGAGAGCACACGGGCTCCTTGACAGCTAAGGAGGTAGTCAATGGCCAAACGAGGAAAGAAATACCGCGCCGCCCGCGAGAAGATCGACCGCCAGCGGCGTTACCCCTTCGCCGAGGGCGTGGCCCTGTGCCTGGATACCGCCTACGCCGGCTTCGACGAGACCGTGGACGTGGCCGTGCGCCTGGGGGTGGACCCCCGCCACGCCGACCAGATGGTGCGCGGCACCGTGGTCCTTCCCCACGGCACCGGCAAGAAGGTGGTGGTGGCCGTGTTCGCCAAGGGCGAGAAGGAAAAAGAGGCCCTCGAGGCCGGCGCCGACTACGTGGGCGCCGAGGAGCTGGTGGAGAAGGTGCAGAAGGGCTGGACCGACTTCGACCGCGCCATCGCCACCCCCGACATGATGGCCCAGGTGGGCAAGCTGGGACGCATCCTGGGCCCCCGCGGCCTGATGCCCAACACCAAGAGCGGCACCGTCACCTTCGACCTGGCCAAGGCCATACAGGAGGTCAAGGCGGGCAAGATCGAGTTCCGCGTGGACAAGGGCGGCGTGGTCCACGCCCCCCTGGGAAAGGTCAGCTTCGGGCCCGACAAGATCCGCGAGAACCTGGAGACCCTGATGGAGGCCCTGGTGCGGCTCAAGCCCCCCACCAGCAAGGGCACCTACATCAAGGGCATCACCATCTCCACCACCATGGGCCCGGGCGTGAAGCTCGACCCAGCCGAGGTGCGTAACATCGCGGCCCTGAAATAGCCCCTCGCCCCAGGGCCGGGCGGCAGAAAGCCGGAGCCGGGCGCTGGGGGGAGAGGGGTAGACGGGACGGGCCGGACGAGGGGAGCCGGATAAGGGGGGCGGAGCCAAGGAAGGGTGCCGGGCGGACGAGGAAGGCGGGGTAGCCCAAGGCGACCCCGGGGCGAGGGCGGACAGGGCGGTACGAGACCAGGGACGGGGAAGTAGCGCTGCCGCAGGCCCCGGAGTTAGGGAAGAGCCCAGCCGCCGACAGTATCCGGCGGCGCGAGGGGCCAGGGAGAGAGAATCCGATTTGGGCGCAAACCTGGTGACGACCCTGGTGGGCCTTTGGCGAGACAAGGAGCCTAAGTTGGGGCAAGAACCAGGTTTGCGATATAATATAAGATTTAGCGGTGGGGTGGACTCACCGCGGAGAGGGTAAAGACAGACGATCCTGCGCCTCGAGTCGAAGACAGCAGGTGGCCGCGCCAAGGCTCGCGGCCGTAATGACCCGGCGTGGGGCCGGGTCGCCCGCCGAGAGCGAGGGAGGCAGGTCCGAAAGGCGACAGGGGATCGCCTCGTGCCTCGCGGGTGGTCTTTGACAGCCAGGATCGCCGCAAACCGGGCCCGACAGGCCGCGTTGGCGGGGCGCGAGGAGACCTCGGCGTGTCCTGCTCGGGCGGTCTGGGGCCCAGGCAGGAGGTGTCATAGGTGAACCGCAAGCAGAAAGAGGCAGTGGTCGCGGAGGTCCACGACCGCCTGGCCCGTGCGCGCGCGGTGATCTTGACCGACTTCACCGGCCTGAAGGTGGAGCAGATGACCGATCTGCGCCGCCGGCTCAAGGAGCGGGGGCTGGAGTACAAGGTGGTCAAGAACACCTTGCTGCGCCTGGCCGCCCAGGGCACCGACGCCGAGGAGCTGACCAAGGACCTGACCGGACCCAACGGTCTGGGCTTCGCCTACGAGGAGCCCGTGGATCTGGCCAAGGTGCTGGTGGAGTTCGCCAAGGACAACCCCCAGCTCCAGATCAAGGACGGCGTCCTGGAAGGCAAGCCCATCGGACCGGAGCAGGTGCAGGCCCTGGCCAAGCTGCCTGGGCGCGAGGTGCTCCTGGCCCAGCTGTTGGGCGCCATGAACGGTGTGGTCCGCAACCTGGTCAGTGTGCTGGCCGCGGTGCCGCGCGGGCTGGTCACCGCGCTGAAGCAGATCGAGGAGCAGAAGGCGGGCGCGGCCCAGTAGGAGAGACGATCCACCTGTTGCCCAGGGGCCCCTTGGTGTGGCCCCGCAGGAAAGGAAGTTTAGACAATGGCCGACATCACCAAAGAGGATGTGATCGAGTTCATCAAGAACATGAGCGTGCTGGAGCTGTCCGAGCTGGTCAAGGAGCTGGAGGAGACCTTCGGCGTGTCTGCGGCGGCTCCGGTGGCGGTGGCGGCGGTGCCCGGCGCGGCCGGCGGTGAGGCCGGCGCGGCCGAGGAAGAGAAGACCGAGTTCGACGTGATCCTGGAGTCTCCGGGCGACAAGAAGATCCAGGTCATCAAGGCGGTGCGCGCCATCACCGGCCTGGGGCTGAAGGAGGCCAAGGAGCTGGTGGACAGCGCGCCCAAGGCCATCAAGGAAGGCGTGAGCAAGGAAGAGGCCGAGAACGTCAAGAACCAGCTGGAAGAAGCGGGGGCGGTGGTATCCCTCAAGTAGGGGCCACGGCGCTCCTGGCCAGGAGAGCCAAACCCTGCGGGGCCGGTGGGGCGCCGGCCCCGCAGGGGAGACATTGCAACCTCTGCCCGGCGGCACCGGACCCATCCTTTGGCCGGGGTGGTCCGGGTGTCGCCGTGCACCCGTGCCTTTGGGCGGGAGCCGGGTGTGCCAGGCAGGAACCCAACTTCGCCCTCCCCTTTAAGGAGAGTCCATGAGCTTCTCCAAACCCAAGGTGCGAAAGAACTTCGGCAAGATCGCCAAGATCATCGACATCCCCAACCTCATCGCCATGCAGAGGCACTCCTACGAGCGCTTCTTGCAGAAGGACGTGCCTCCCGACCAGCGTGAGGACATCGGCCTGCAGGGGGTGTTCAAGAGCGTATTCCCCATACGCGACTTCTCCGGCACCTCCTCCCTGGAGTTCGTGTCCTACTCCTTCGGAGAGGTGAAGTACGACGAGGAGGAGTGCCTGGCCCGGGGCATGACCTACGAGGCGCCGCTGAAGCTCACCGTGCGCCTGGTGGTCTATGACGTGGACAAGGACTCCGGCACCACCTCCATCCGCGACATCAAGGAGCAGGAGATCTACTTCGGCACCCTGCCCCTGATGACCGAGCGCGGCACCTTCATCATCAACGGCACCGAGCGGGTGGTGGTCAGCCAGCTCCACCGCAGCCCCGGCATCTTCTTCGATCACGACAAGGGACGCACCCACTCCAGCGGCAAACTGCTCTACTCCGCCCGCATCATCCCCCTGCGCGGCTCCTGGATCGACCTGGAGTTCGACCCCAAGGACATCCTCTACGTGCGCATCGACCGCCGGCGCAAGTTCCCGGTGACCCTGTTGCTCAAGGCCCTGGGCTACACCGCCCAGGAGCTGTTGGAGATGGTCTATCCTATCGACACCTTCCTCCTGGAGGAGGACGGCCGCATCCTCTGCCGCTTCGACGATCCCGAAGCCCTCATGGGCCGCGAGATGTCCTGCGAGCTCAAGGACCCCGAAAGCGGCAAGACCCTGGTCAAGGCGGGCAAGAAGATGAACCGGCGGGCGGTCAAGCGCCTGCGCGAGCTGGACCTCCACACCATCGAGATGACCGAGGAGGACCTGCTGGGGCGCTTCGCCGCGCGCGACATCGCCGACCCCAACACCGGCGAGCTCATCGTAGGCCTCAACCAGCCCATCACCGCCGAGATCCTGGAGCGGCTGCGCGCCGCCGGGGTCAAGGAGGTGCCGGTGCTCTACATCGACCCCCTCCACGCCTCCACCGGCTTCCGCGACACCCTGGAGCTGGACAAGGTGGAGACCCAGGAGGAGGCCATCGTAGAGATCTACCGCAAGCTCCGGCCCTCCAACCCCCCCACCCTGGAGGTGGCCCAGACCTTCTTCAACAACCTTTTCTTCAACCCCGAGCACTACGACCTCTCCGCGGTGGGGCGGCTGAAGCTCAACCTGCGCCTGGGCATCGAGGACGTGCCCGAGGACGTGCGCACCCTCCGGCCCGAGGACATCTTGCTCGCGGTCAAGACCCTGATCGAGCTGAAGGACAACGAGGGGCCGGTGGACGACATCGACCACCTGGGCAACCGCCGGGTGCGCGCGGTGGGCGAGCTGTTGGAGAACCAGTACCGCATCGGTCTGGTGCGCATGGAGCGGGCCATCAAGGAGCGCATGAGCCTCCAGGAGATCGAGGCCCTCATGCCCCACGACCTGATCAACTCCAAGCCGGTCAGCGCGGTGGTCAAGGAGTTCTTCGGCACCAGCCAGCTTAGCCAGTTCATGGACCAGACCAACCCCCTGTCCGAGGTGACCCACAAGCGGCGCCTGTCCGCCCTGGGTCCGGGGGGGCTGACCCGCGAGCGGGCCGGCTTCGAGGTGCGCGACGTACACGCCACCCACTACGGCCGCATCTGCCCCATCGAGACCCCCGAGGGTCCCAACATCGGCCTCATCGTGAGCCTGTCCACCTACGCCCGGGTCAACGACTACGGCTTCATCGAGACCCCCTACCGGGTGGTCAAGGACCGCCGCGCCACCAAAGAGGTGAAGTTCCTCACCGCCCTGGAGGAGGGCCGGCACCCCATCGCCCAGGCCAACGCCCCCCTGGACGACAAGGGCTACTTCACCCGCGACATCGTCAGCGCGCGGGTGGAGGGCGAGTTCATGCTGGTGTCGCCCGACGAGGTGGAGTACATGGACGTCAGCCCCAACCAGTTGGTGTCGGTGGCGGCCAGCCTGATCCCCTTCCTGGAGAACGACGACGCCAACCGGGCGCTGATGGGCTCCAACATGCAGCGCCAGGCGGTGCCTCTGCTGCGTACCGAGGCCCCCCTGGTGGGCACCGGCATGGAGCGGGTGGTGGCCCACGACTCGGGGGTGTGCGTGGTGGCCGAGGCCGACGGCGTGATCAGCGACGTGGACGCCAGCCGCATCGTGGTGCGCTACGACCAGCCCCTGGTGCCCGGCCAGCCCCACACCCAGGTCAAGATCTACAAGCTGACCAAGTTCCGCCGCAGCAACCAGAACACCTGCAGCAACCAGAAGCCCATCGTGCGCCGCGGCCAGCGGGTGACCAAGGGCCAGATCCTGGCCGACGGCCCGGCCGTGGCCGGGGGCGAGCTGGCCCTGGGCCGCAACGTGATGGTGGCTTTCATGAGCTGGGGCGGCTACAACTACGAGGACTCCATCCTGGTCTCCGAACGCATCGTCAAGGACGACGTGTACACCTCGGTNCACATCGAGGAGTTCGAGGTGGTGGCCCGCGACACCAAGCTGGGCAAGGAGGAGATCACCCGCGACATCCCCAACGTGGGCGAGGAGGCCCTCAAGAACCTGGACGAGAGCGGCATCGTGCGCATCGGGGCCGAGATCAAGGCCGGCGACATCCTGGTGGGCAAGATCACCCCCAAGGGTGAGACCCAGCTCAGCCCCGANGAGAAGCTGCTGCGGGCCATCTTCGGCGAGAAGGCCGGCGACGTGAAGGACACCTCCCTGCGCGTGCCCCCCGGCGTGGAGGGCATCGTGATCGACGCCCGGGTCTTCTCGCGCAAGGGCATAGAGAAGGACGAGCGCGCCCAGAGCATCGAGGACGAGGAGATCAACCGCCTGCTCAAGGACCAGGAAGACGAGATCGCCATCATCAAGCGCAACACCCTGGACCAGATCGAGAAGCTGTTGGTGGGCAAGCAGTTGGCCGCGCCGGTCAAGGACGCCCGGGGCAAGGTGCTCATCCCCAAGAAGACCCCCCTCACCCCCGAGCACCTGGCCAAGGTGCCCATCGCCCGCATGCGCGAGATGGAGCTGGCCGGAGCCAGCGAGAAGGTGCAGACCGAGCTGGAGCGGCTGGTGGACGGCTACCTGGAGCAGGTGGAGCTGATCAAGAACAGCTTCGAGAACAAGATCGCCAAGCTCAAGAAGGGCGACGAGCTGCCCCCGGGGGTGATCAAGATGGTCAAGGTCTACGTGGCCATGAAGCGCAAGCTCTCGGTGGGCGACAAGATGGCCGGCCGCCACGGCAACAAGGGCGTGGTCAGCCGCATCCTGCCCGAGGAGGACATGCCCCACTTCCCCGACGGCACGCCGGTGGACATCGTGCTCAACCCCCTGGGCGTGCCCAGCCGCATGAACGTGGGCCAGGTGCTGGAGACCCACCTGGGCTGGGCCTGCAAGGGCCTGGGGCAGAAGGTGGCCGAGATGGTGCGCGCCATCCAGGAAGCCAAGACCAAGACCGCGGCCAAACAGGCGGCCAAGGAGCTCAAGGGCTTCCTGGGTCAGATCTACTCCCCCCAGGAGCTGGAGGCCGCCCTGGGCAAGGCCAAGAAGGAGGACGAGCTGGCCGAGGCCGCCGCGCCTCTGGCCGAGGGGCTGCCGGTGGCCACGCCGGTGTTCGACGGCGCGGACGAGGCCGAGATCAAGCGCCTGCTGGAGCTGGCCGGCCTGCCCGCCCACGGCCAGGCCATCCTCATCGACGGCCGCACCGGCGAGCCCTTCCACCGCCCGGTGACCGTGGGCATCATGTACATGCTCAAGCTGCACCACCTGGTGGACGACAAGATCCACGCCCGTTCCATCGGGCCCTACTCCCTGGTCACCCAGCAGCCCCTGGGCGGCAAGGCCCAGTTCGGCGGCCAGCGCCTGGGCGAGATGGAGGTGTGGGCCATGGAGGCCTACGGNGCGGCCTACTCCCTGCAGGAGTTCCTCACGGTCAAGAGCGACGACGTGGCCGGCCGTACCCGCATGTACGAGAAGATCGTCAAGGGCGAGAACAACCTGGAGGCCGGGCTGCCCGAGAGCTTCAACGTCCTGGTCAAGGAGCTGCAGGCCCTGTGCCTGGACGTAGAGCTGATCGAGCGCAAGAAGAGCAGCGAGGCCGAGGCGGCCTAGCCCCGGGACGANGCTTGGAGAAGACTTGACAAGGGCTGTAAACCGGGAGGTGCCGGGTGCACGGGGCGATATGAGAGGCCTCGACCTGCGGTCCTCCCCCGACAAGGAGAAGTCCCTTGGAAGACATCTACAGCTACTTCGCCAAACCCAAGGACCCCCTTTCCTTCGACGCGGTGAAGATCTCCCTGGCCAGCCCGGAGAAGATCCGCGCCTGGTCCTTCGGTGAGGTCAAGAAGCCCGAGACCATCAACTACCGCACCTTCAAGCCGGAGCGCGACGGACTGTTCTGCGCCAAGATCTTCGGGCCCACCAAGGACTACGAGTGCAACTGCGGCAAGTACAAGCGCATGAAGCACCGCGGCGTGGTGTGCGAGAAGTGCGGCGTGGAGGTGATCCAGTCCAAGGTGCGCCGCGAACGCATGGGCCACATCGAGCTGGCCACGCCGGTGGCCCACATCTGGTTCCTCAAGTCCCTGCCCTCCAAGGTGGGCAACCTCCTGGACCTCACCCTGCGCGAGCTGGAGAAGGTCCTCTACTTCGAGAGCTACATCGTCATCGACCCCGGCGACACCCCCCTCACCCGGGGCACCCTGCTCAGCGAGGAGCGCTACCGCCAGCTGCGCGAGGAGTACGGTAACCGCTTCCAGGCCGGTATCGGCGCCGAGGCCATCCAGCAGATGCTGGCCAGCCTGGACCTGGACGCCATGTACCACCAGCTGCGCCAGGAGATGATGGAGACCGGCAGCGAGGCCAAGCGCAAGAAGCTGGGCAAGCGGCTGAAGGTGATCGACGCCTTCCGCGAGTCGGGCAACGACCCCGCCTGGATGGTGATGGACATCATCCCCGTGCTGCCGCCCGACCTGAGGCCCCTGGTGCCCCTGGATGGCGGCCGCTTCGCCACCAGCGACCTGAACGACCTCTACCGCCGGGTCATCAACCGCAACAACCGCCTCAAGCGCCTGGGCGAGCTGGCCGCCCCGGACATCATCATCCGCAACGAGAAGCGCATGCTGCAGGAGGCGGTGGACGTCCTGTTCGACAACGGACGCCGGGGCAAGACCATCACCGGGCCCAACAAGCGGCCGCTCAAGTCCCTGTCGGACATGCTCAAGGGCAAGCAGGGCCGTTTCCGCCAGAACCTTCTGGGCAAGCGGGTGGACTACTCCGGCCGCTCGGTGATCGTGATCGGCCCCGACCTGCGCCTGCACCAGTGCGGCCTGCCCAAGAAGATGGCCCTGGAGCTGTTCAAGCCCTTCATCTATCANCTGCTGGAGGCCAAGGGCCTGGTCACCACNATCAAGGGGGCCAAGAAGCTGGTGGAGCGCGAGACCCCCGAGGTGTGGGACACCCTCTCGGAGGTGGTGCGCGAGTATCCCATCCTGCTCAACCGCGCCCCCACCCTGCACCGCCTGGGCATCCAGGCCTTCGAGCCTCTGCTCATCGAGGGCAAGGCCATCCAGCTCCACCCCCTGGTCTGCCAGGCCTACAACGCCGACTTCGACGGCGACCAGATGGCGGTGCACGTGCCCTTGTCCATCGAGGCCCAGATCGAGGCTCGGGTGCTCATGATGAGCACCAACAATATCCTCAGCCCGGCCAACGGCGAGCCCATCATCGTGCCCAACCAGGACATCGTCCTGGGCCTGTACTACCTCACCCGCGAGCGGCCCCTGGCCAAGGGCGAGGGCAAGGTCTTCGCCGACCCCACCGAGGTGCGCATGGCCTACGACGCCGGGGTGGTGGACCTGCACGCGGCCATCGAGTGCCGCATCGAGGGCAAGAAGGTCAAGACCACCGTGGGCCGGGTGCTGCTCTACGAGCTGCTGCCCCCGGAGCTGGACTTCGAGCTCATCAACAAGGTCCTGGACAAGAAGGCGCTCAAGGAGCTGGTGGGCGTCTGCTACCGCAAGGCCGGCACCAAGGCCACCGTCATCCTCTCCGACCGGCTCAAGGACTGGGGCTACTACTTCGCCACCAAGAGCGGCCTGTCCATCGCGGTGGACGACATGGTGATCCCCAAGCGCAAGGAGGAGATCATCGCCAAGGCCATGGAAGAGGTCAAGGTGATCGAGCGCCAGTACAAGGAGGGCATCATCACCGACGGCGAGAAGTACAACAAGGCGGTGGACATCTGGGCCAAGGCCACCGAGGACGTGGCCTCGGAGATGATGGAGGAGATCGGCCAGGAGACCGTGGTGGCCCCCGACGGCACCGAGATCACCACCACCAGCTTCAACCCCCTGTTCATGATGGCCGACTCCGGCGCCCGCGGCTCCAAGGACCAGATGAAGCAGCTGGCCGGCATGCGCGGGCTGATGGCCAAGCCCTCGGGTGAGATCATCGAGACCCCCATCACGGCCAACTTCCGCGAGGGGCTGACCGTGCTGCAATACTTCATCAGCACCCACGGCGCCCGTAAAGGGCTGGCCGACACCGCGCTCAAGACCGCCAACAGCGGCTACCTCACCCGCCGCCTGGTGGACGTGAGCCAGGACTGCATCATCACCGAGGAGGACTGCGGCACGGTCAACGGCATCACCGTGGAGGCCCTGCGCGAGGGCGGCGAGGTGATCCAGCACGTGGGCGAGCGCGTCCTGGGCCGTACCGCCCTCTACGACATCCGCGACCCCCTCACCGACGAGGTGCTCATCCCCGCCAACACCGAGATCGACGAGGAGGGGGTGGCCAAGCTGGAAGAGGCCGGCGTGGAGAAGGTGGAGATCCGCAGCGTNCTCACCTGCGAGTGCAAGCGCGGGGTGTGCTCCAAGTGCTACGGCCGCGACCTGGCCCANGCCAAGCCCGTGGACGTGGGCGAGGCGGTGGGCATCATCGCCGCCCAGTCCATCGGCGAGCCNGGCACCCAGCTCACCATGCGCACCTTCCACATCGGTGGCGCCGCCGCCCGCCGCGCCGAGCAGTCCAAGATNGAGGCCCGCTACCCGGGCACCATCAAGCTCATCAACCTCAAGTTCGTGGAGCGCGAGGACGGACGCCTGGTGGTGATGAACCGCAACGGCGAGCTGGCCGTGATCGGCGAGGGCGGCCGCGAGCGCGAGCGTTACAAGATCAACTACGGCGCCCACCTGCACTACCGCGAGGGCGACGTGGTGGAGGCCGGGGCGGTGCTGGCCTCCTGGGACCCCTTCACCAGCCCCATCCTCACCGACGTGGACGGGGTGGTGAAGTTCGGCGACATCATCGAGGGCGTGACCATGCAGGAGCGCCTGGACCCGGTCACCGGCCGCTCCACCAAGGTCACGGTGGAGTCGCGCAACGCCGACCTGCGGCCGCGCATCTCCATCAAGATCCCCGGCACCAACAAGACCGCCCCCCTGCCCGGCGGCCGCGGCGACGCCCGCTACCTGTTGCCCGTGGGGGCCATCATCATGGTGCAGGAGGGCGACGAGGTCAAGGCCGGCGACGTGCTGGCCCGCATCCCCCGCGAGACCACCAAGACCAAGGACATCACCGGCGGTCTGCCGCGGGTGGCCGAGCTGTTCGAGGTGCGCAAGCCCAAGGAGGTGGCGGTCATCAGCGAGATCGACGGCGTGGTCTCCTTCGGCAAGCAGACCAAGGGCAAGCGCAAGATCATCGTCACCCCCGAGGTGGGTGAGCCGCGCGAGTACCTCATCCCCAAGGGCAAGCACGTCACCGTGCACGAGGGCGACTTCGTGCGCGCCGGCGAGCCGCTCATGGACGGCTCCATCAACCCCCACGACCTGCTGCGCTCCCGCGAGGTCAAGGACCTGGCCCGCTACCTGGTGGACGAGGTGCAGGAGGTCTACCGCCTGCAGGGCGTGAAGATCAACGACAAGCACATCGAGGTCATCGTGCGCCAGATGCTGCGCCGGGTGCGCATCACCGACCCCGGCGACAGCCGCTTCCTGCTGGGCGAGCAGGTGGAGCGCTGGCGCTTCGAGGAGGAGAACGACAAGCTCCTCAAGGAGGGCAAGCGCCCCGCCGTGGCCGAGCCTCTGCTCTTGGGCATCACCAAGGCCAGCCTGTCCACCGACTCCTTCATCAGCGCCGCCTCCTTCCAGGAGACCACCAAGGTGCTCACCGAGGCGGCCATCGCGGGCAAGGTGGACGAGCTGCGCGGCCTGAAGGAAAACGTCATCATGGGCCGCCTCATCCCCGCCGGCACCGGCCTGCCCCGCTACCGCGACCTGCACATCCCGCACGCCGAGGCGCCGGTGGACTACGAGGCCATGGCCGCCGCCATCCTGTCCGACGGCCAAGGCGCCCCCAGCGACAAGGCGGCCGGAGACGGAGGCAGCACCGGCGAGAGCGCAGCCGGCTAGGAACACACCCCTCCCCCTTTCGGGGGAGGGGTGTGNTTGCGAGGAAGAGGGCTNCAGGGCCTTGACAGAAGGCCCGGAGCAGGGTAAAAGTAGCAATTCCAGCGACCGGACTCCTTGTCATTGTCCCCGCCGGGGCCAAGAGGAGCCGAACGTGCTTTCGCACGGCCGGAGAGAGGCCGTAGGTGGGGTGGGAGTACGGTGGCGGAACAAGAGGAAGTGAGCGATAGATAAGGGAAAGCCAAACCAGGGGGCGTCAGACCTGGGCCGAGGGCTCGGGGCGGGTTGGCGCCCGAAGGCCGGGAGGCGATAGAGTTGCCCACCATCAACCAGTTGGTACGCAAGGGACGCAAGAAGGTGCGCCGCAAGAAGACGACGCCCGCCTTGCAGGGCTGTCCTCAGAAGCGTGGGGTGTGCATCCGCGTGTATACCACCACGCCCAANAAGCCCAATTCGGCCCTGCGCAAGGTGGCCAGGGTGCGCCTGACCAACGGCATCGAGGTGACCAGCTACATCCCCGGCGAGGGCCACAACCTGCAGGAGCACTCGGTGGTGCTGATACGCGGCGGCCGCGTCAAGGACCTGCCCGGCGTGCGCTACCACATCATCCGCGGCACCTTGGACGCCGTGGGTGTGGAGGACAGGCGCCAGGGCCGGTCCAAGTATGGGACCAAGCGGCCCAAGTAAGCGTTTCCCCGACCCATAACGGGCGGTTTCGGATGCCCCTTAACCCGCGCTGCTAAGGGGCATCCTCTTGTGGTTGCACTGACAAAGCGGCCCCACTTCCCTGGAGCCGGGCCCACATAGGGGTTGTTGGCTGGCGGGCCCGCAAAGATGGCCCGCAGGTGACGGAATCGGGCGGCCGAAGAGGATTTTCGGCCACCCTTGAGCAGCGGATGGAGAGGCGGACGCCTGCGCCCGCCGGTTTCGGCCGCAACCAACAGGCGGATGGAGACATGCCCAGGAGACGCGAGGTTCCCAAGCGGGAGATAATGCCCGACGCCAAGTACAAGAGTCGGGTCCTGGCCAAGTTCATCAACAAGCTGATGTACGACGGCAAGAAGTCGCTGGCCGAGAGGATCCTCTACCAGGCCCTGGATATCATCCGGGAGCGTACCAAAGAGGACCCCCTGCGGGTGTTCGAGAAGGCCCTGGACAATGTGCGGCCTTCCATTGAGGTCAAGAGCCGGCGCGTGGGCGGCTCCACCTACCAGGTGCCGGTGGAGATCCGCCCCGAGCGGCGCCAGGCCCTGGCCATGCGCTGGCTCATCACCTTCGCCCGCAACCGGGGCGAGAAGACCATGGCCGAGCGCCTCGCCGCCGAGCTGATGGACGCCGCCGCCGGCCGCGGCGCCTCGGTCAAGAAGAAGGAAGACACCCACCGCATGGCCGAGGCCAACAAGGCCTTCGCCCACTACCGCTGGTAAGGGGGCTTCCTCGCCGCAGAGACCGGGATGGAGCCGGGCGGCGATACAGACTGCGCCCCGAAGAAGGGGACGGACGAGAGTAAAGAGTGAGACCGTAACCCGACTGAGGGCCCCAGCGAGGGGCCGGACGGGAAACCAACAGAGAGGGCCGTCTCATACTGCCATACCCAAGGGCAGCGGCGGTCCCGGAAACGAGAGAGTCCAGACCGTGGCCAGAGAGATACCATTGGTCCGCCAGCGCAACCTGGGCCTGATGGCCCACATCGACGCCGGCAAGACCACCACCACCGAACGAATCCTCTTCTACACCGGTGTGTCGCACCGTATGGGAGAGGTGCATGACGGCGCCGCGGTCATGGACTGGATGGAGCAGGAGCGCCAGCGCGGCATCACCATCACCAGCGCCGCCACCACCTGCTTCTGGCGCGGCCACCGCCTCAACCTCATCGACACCCCCGGACACGTGGACTTCACCATCGAGGTGGAGCGCTCCCTGCGCGTCCTGGACGGGGTGATCGCGGTGTTCTGCGCCGTGGGCGGGGTGGAGCCCCAGAGCGAGACCGTCTGGCGCCAGGCCGACCGCTACCGCGTGCCCCGCATCGCCTTCATCAACAAGATGGACCGGGTGGGCGCCGACTATCGCCGGGTGCTGGACAAGATGCGCTCGCGCCTGGGCTGCCGGCCCGTGCTCCTGCAACTGCCCCTGGGGGCCGAGGAGACCTTCGCCGGGGTGATCGACCTGCTCTCCCTCCAGGCGCTGGTCTTCGACCCCGCCAGCAAGGGCATGAAGGTGGAGACCCGGCCCGTGCCGGACGAGCTGGCCGACCAGGCCCAGGCCGCCCGCACCGAGCTGATCGAGACCGCCTGCGAGCTGGACGACCAGCTCATGGAGCGCTACCTGGAGGGCGAGGAGCTCTCCCCCGCCGAGGTCAAGGCCGCCCTGCGCAAAGGAGTGCTGGCCTGCCAGGTGGTGCCGGTGCTTTTGGGCTCGGCCTTCAAGAACAAGGGCATCCAGCCGCTGTTGGACGCGGTGGTGGACTACCTGCCCGCGCCCTGCGACCTGCCCCCGGTGGAGGGCCTGGACCCCGAGGGCAACCTGGCCACCCGCCCGGCCCGGGACGACGCCCCCACCGCGGCCCTGGCCTTCAAGATCATGACCGACCCCTACGTGGGCCACCTCACTTTCCTGCGCGTGTATTCCGGCTGCCTGCGCTCTGGCGAGGCCCTCTACAACGCCAGCAAGGGCAAGCCCGAGCGCATCGGCCGCCTGCTCAAGATGCACGCCAACCAGCGCGAGGAGGTGCGTGAGGCCCGCGCGGGCGACATTGTGGCCGCGGTAGGGCTCAAGAACACCGGCACCGGGGACACCCTCTGCGACCCCGCCCAGCCCATCGTGCTGGAGTCGCTGCACATCCCCGAGCCGGTCATGGGCGTGGCCATCCGCGCCGCCAGCCAACCCCAGGCCGAGAAGCTGGGCCAGGCCCTGCGCCGCCTGTCCCAGGAAGACCCCTCCTTCCAGGTGCGCCACGACCCCGAGACCGCTCAGACCGTGATCATGGGCATGGGCGAGCTGCACCTGGAGATCATCGTGGACCGCCTGCTCAAGGAGTTCAAGGTCGCGGCCGAGGTAGGCGCCCCCCAGGTGGCCTACCGCGAGCGGCTCTTGGGCCCGGCCCAGGCCGAGGGTCGCTACGTCAAGCAGAGCGGCGGCCGTGGCCAGTACGGCCACGTCAAGATCCAGGTGGCCCCCGGCGAGCCGGGCAGCGGCCTGGTCTTCGAGGACCACACCACCGGCGGCGTCATCCCCAAGGAGTTCATCCGCGCGGTGCGCGACGGCGTGGCCGATGCCTGCCAGCGCGGCGTACTGGCCGGCTTCCCCCTGGTGGACCTGGTGGTACACCTGCTGGACGGCTCCCACCACGAGGTGGACAGCTCGGACCAGGCCTTCTTCATCGCCGGCTCCCTGGCCCTCAAGGAGGCCGCCCGCCGCGCCGGGGTGGGCATCATGGAGCCGGTGATGCGCCTGGAGATAACCACCCCCGAGCAGTACCTGGGCGAGGTCATGGGCGACCTGGCCGGCCGCCGCGGTCGCGTGGGCGGCATGGAGTCGCGCCCCGGTGTGCAGGTGGTGGAGGCCACCGTGCCCCTGGCCACCATGTTCGGATACGCCACCACCCTGCGCTCCCTCACCCAGGGCCGGGCCACCTTCAGCCTGGAGTTCTCCCACTACGAGCCCCTCTCCGGGGACCTGGCCCAGGAGGTCATCGCCAGGGCCAAGGAGGAACGCCAAGCCCAGGCCCGCGGCTTGGCCGCCTGAGCCGGCCGCGGTAGGGGGAGGGCCAGCCTGGGCCGGTGGACGGTGGGAAGGCGGTTGCAAGGGAACGTCGAGGGAGTGAGGGGGTGAAAGGTGAGGGGGGTGTTGAAGAAACGGGCCGGCTGCGGTAAACACAGCGGCCGGTGGCCCAGGGGGCGGAGAGAGTAGAGGGGGGCGAGGGGCGGCTCCGGTAGGCGGCCGCCGGGATAGAGAAAGAAGTTCGGGTCGGCGCGCCGAGGCCAGGAGGGGCCCGGCGGGACGAGGGAGAAGGCACCAGCCGCCCTCGGGCCGCCCCGATAGAGCCACGAGGAGAGGTGATCATGTCCAAGCCCAAGTTTGAGCGGACCAAGCCGCACGTGAACGTGGGAACCATCGGTCACATTGACCACGGCAAGACGACGTTGACCGCGGCGATCACGAAGTGTTTGGCGGA
>MTPE01000296.1 GCA_002011835.1 Desulfarculaceae bacterium JdFR-95
CGGCGGCCGAGGCCGAGCAGAGACTAGCCGCCCTTGCGCACGAAGAAGCTGGTGTAGCCGTCGCGCTCCTCCATGCCCAGGAACTCGTCACCAGAGCGCTCGGTGAAGGCAGGCAGGTCATTCTTGGTGCCTGGGTCGGTGCCCTGGATCTCCAGGATCTGACCCGGCTTCATCTTCTTGAGCATCTTCTTGGTCTTCAAGACCGGCATGGGACAGCTCAGCCCACGCGCGTCCAGAACCTCGTCCGGGGTCCACTCGGCCATGGTCGTCTCTCCTTATGCTGATGCTGCGGTTTGCCTTGCCGCCAGCCTACACCATGGTGAGGCTGTCGGTCTCCTCGTTCCAGGCCATGATCGCCCACCACACGATCATGACCGCACACATGATCACGATGGCCCAGAAGTAGCCCACCCCATCGGCCAGGAAGTAGGGCGTGCCCCAGGCCTTGGCCACCTGGGAGGTGAAGACCAGCTTCTTGAACAGGCTGTTGGCCAGGGCGAAGCACAACACCGCGATGATCAGCTTCACCTGGCCCTCACCCGCGCGCCACACCGAGCCCGAGCCGCACCCGCCGGCCAACAGCATGCCCACGCCGAAGATCACCCCGCCCACCAGACCGCCGATCCAGTGGTGGTACACGTAGGTCATCTCCGGCCGCAGTCCGCTCCACTTGATGATCATGAACCCCACGAAGGAGATCATCACGCTCAGGGCCACGGCGCGGGTGGCCACCGCCTCGCCGGTCATGAAGGGGTCGCGGAAGGCACGCACGAAACAGAAGCGCACCCGCTGGATCACCAGGCCGATGCCTGCGGCCAGAAGCAACAACACCCCATAGCGAGTCAGCGCCCGGAAGCTCATGCAGTAGGCCCATAGGATCAAGAACAGGAAGAAGGCCGCTCCCAGCCAGGGCTGCACCTTGCGCCAGTCGATGCCCCCCTCCTTGGGCGGCTTCTCCTTCAGGGGCTTGACCGTGATGTTCTCCATCTCCCACAACAAATACTTGAGCCCGATCACCGCGCCGATGATCAGGCCCACCATCATGGCGAAGCCGCTGACGCTGCCCGCGGCCAGGGCGGTGTAGAACCCACCCACGTTGCAGCCGCCGGCCATCACCGAGCCTATGCCCATCAAAGTGCCGCCCACCAGGCCCTTGAACAGCTCCCAGGTGGGCGCCATCTGCAGCTTGAACTGCCGGGAGAGCAGGGCCGAACCAAAGGCCCCGAACAACAACCCCCAGGTGAGTATGGCCGGGTCGCTGTAGAACAAGGCCCGGGGCGGCGTCTGGTCATAGATGCCCAGGCCATAGAAGATCCAGTCGCCCCATACGCGCAGTCCGCCGGCCACCCCCCAAGGCCGACCCCAGGCGAAACAGAGGATGCCCAACAAGGCCAGGAGCAACCCACCCACCCAGAAAGGCCAGTTGCGGTCGAAGAGCGCGTCGTAGCCTTCCTTGAACTTCTCGCTGAGAACGCTCATGCTCTCTCTCCCTGCCGGCACCGGGCCGCCGTCTCCCGGTGGATCACGCCACTGGGAAGGGGGGCTTTGTGGCCCGGAGCCATCTCTTGCTGCCGCCTCTGGTGACCCGGCCGCAGCCGAGCCCACTGTCCTCGCTGCCTTGTTCCCTTGTATATGGCACCGCGCTCTGCCCCGTCAAGACCCAAGCCCCGGAGCGTGCGGGTAGCACCGTCTGAGATTATGAGGCCCAAAGGCGGTTTTCTCAACCGGATTCCTGGGACTTTTCCGTCCCCTTCCCCGCCGCTNTCCCCNACCGGGCTTGACAGCCCGGCCCGGGGCCGGTTTACTAGCNCCACCACCTCACACCTACCGGGGGTTTGGCCAATGCTGCGACGGATCGCCCTGCTGCTGGTCCTTCTGTTCCTGGCCGGGAGTCTGCCCTCGGCGGCCCACGCCCAGGAGGTGGACCTGGGCCTGATCATGGTCAAGGACCGCAAGCTGGCCGAAAGCCTGCGCAAGCGTCTGCTGGCCGGAGAGAGCTTCGAGGCCCTGGCCCGCAAGCATTCCGTGGGCCCCACGGCCTCGCGAGGGGGGCGTTTGGGCCTGGTGCCCATGAAGCGCCTGCGCCTGGAGTTCCGCCAGGCCCTGAAAAACCTCCCCCCCGGCCGGCCCAGCCCGGTGATCCCCACCGAGGAGGGCTATGCCATCCTCATGCGCTTCGGGGCCCCACCCCCCACCGCCACCGCGCCCCAGAAGAGTGCACCCAAGGCAGAGCGCTTCCTCCAGGCCCGCCAGCGCGTCATGGCCGGCCTGGAGGCCGTGGTGGCCGGCGACCTGGCCACGGGCGAGAAGAACCTCTCCCGCGCCCTAGGCCTCAACCCCCACCAGCCCAGCGTGCCCTTCTTCCTGGACATGATCCGCGGCGCCCGCCAGGGCAAATACCAGAAGAAAGCGGTGATCACCTTTGCCGAGGGCTTTCTGGCCATGCTCTCGGCCGATCCCCAGCGGGCCCACCAGCTCTTCGCCCGTGCCGCAGGGCAAGACCCCAGGCTGTGGCAGGCCAAGCTGTTCCAGGCCAACGTGGCCGCAGGGCTGGGCAAGCGCCAGGAGGCCAAACGCCTGCTCACCCAGGTCCTGGCCCAGAACCCCAAGACCCCCCTGGCCCACGTGACCCTGGGGCTGATCGCCCGCGACCAGGGCCGGCTGGACGAGGCCCGGCGCCAGTTCCGCGCCGCCCTGGCCCTGGACCCCGACCTGGCCGAGGCCCACTACGAGCTGGGCAGCCTGGAGCTGCAGGCCCGCCGCTTCGCCGCGGCGGAACGCCAGCTCCGCGCCGCAGTGGCCGCCGACCCCTACCGTGAAGAGGCCTACAACGACCTGGGCCTGGCCTTGGCCTACCAGGGAAAGGTGAAGGAGGCCATCTCCTGCTACCGCAAGGCCCTGGAGCTGAACCCCGAATACGTCGCCCCCCACCTGAACCTGGGCAACCTCTACGCCAAGCTGAAGAAGTACGAAAGGGCCATAGACGAGTACAACAAGGCCCTGGCCCTGAACCCGGCCCTGGGTGAGGCCCACTCCAACCTGGCCGCCACCTACATCCTCACCGGAGACTACGACCGCGCCCTGCAACACGAGGCCGAGGCCCGCCGCCTGGGTTACCCCGTGCCCGAGGCGATCACGCAGGCCCTGGCACCCCATCGCAAGGGGCAGACGACGCCTCCGGCAACGCGATGAGCGACCAGACCAGCTCGGCCCGCGCCCGCTGCTCCTGCGCCACCGCCGGCACCTCGCTGGCCCAAGGCAGCAGGGCCCAGGCCACCACCCTTCCCCGTCGGTCCAGCAGCTCCAGACACAGGGCCGAGTCCTCCTGCCGGCGGCGCTTGGCCACGGCCCGGGGAGAACGCAGGCGAGCCAGGGCCTTCAGCCCCAGGAAGTCCGGCACCGGCAGCCGAGCCATGTCCGCCAACAGCCCCTCCCAGGAGGACAGATCCACCTCCAGCTCCGCGGCCAACTCCCGCACCACCGCGGCGGTGGCGCTGGCATAGGCCCGGCCCGCGGCCAAGGCCTGGGCCTCGGCGGCCAGGTATCGCTCCAGGGATCGGGCCAGGCCCTGCCGCTCGCTCTGGGGCAGACACCAGTCGCAACGGGCCAGGAACCGCTGCATCCGGTGCCAGTTCACCAAGGCGCGTTCCAGCCCCCGGAAGTGACCGGTCCCCAGGTTGGCGGGGTCCAGGTCGCGGGCCAGGAGGCGCAAGTAGCCCCGCACCGCCGCAGCCTGCAGACACTCGCACCCCGCCGGGTCCAACTCCGGCAGGTGGTGGAGAGACTCGGCCAGGGCCACCTCCGGCATCTCGCCGGCATACTCCACCATGGCCGCCTCGTCCTCCAAGGCCGGGGGACACGGGCGGGACAAAGGGGCCTCCTTGGGGGTGGTCCACATTTTTCCCCCGCTTCTCTGCAACTTTACGTTGCCAAGCCTCCCCCAGAGTGATAATAAAGCTGGGTGGCCGTCTGCCACCGCCTGATTGGTGCTCATGTTACCACGGGCGCTCGCGGAGACGAGGGTCACCGGGCACCGAGGGCGAAAAAACCGGTCCAAGGCCGCCGGCGACGGCAGGCTACCTCGGCCGGCGCCGACTCCGGGGTGCGGCAGGGGCCAGAGACCAGAGACTCACAGCCTGGTTCCCCTCCGGGACAGGCCGGAAAGGAAGTGTCATGGGCGGCGGATTCAACACCAACTACCGCGAGGAGAGCCTGATCTCCCGCCTGGAGAGTTCCCGCCAGTCGGCCTGGGGGCGCCAGCTGGCCCAGCTCAGCGACTGTACCGAGCAGTTGGCCCAGCGCCTGGCCCTCAAGCTGGTGGACGCCAAGCTGATCGAGACCACCAACCAGCGCGAGGTGGAGGACCAGCTGGCCCATGCCCTGGAGGAGCTGCTCCAGGCCGAGGACTTCGACATCCAATATGCCATCAGCCCGGTACGCAACCTGGTGCCCCGTCCCAACCGTATCTCCCTGTGGGTCACCGCCTTCATCATCGAGAAGCTGATCGACCACCGCGCGGTGGTGGACATCTACGGCACCGACGAAGAGATCTACAACGTGGTCAACGGTGAGGTCACCTTCATGATCCGTTGAGACGGGGCAGACCGGCCGCCCGCGTCTGCAAAGGGTTGTTCTGCGCCCGCCCCCTGGGGCGGGTCTCTGTTTTGCCCTCGCGCCTCCCCCCACAAAGCCCGGCCTGTCGGCTAGGGCTTCTGTTATCATGGAGATAGAAACGGCGGTCCCTGGTTGTGCGCCTGCCCGCTGGAGTGGGAAGGGAGGAAGCCAATGGCAGTGCTCAGCATTTCCCGGCAGTTCGGGGCCGGGGGCAAGACCCTGGGGCAGCGTCTGGCCCAGCGCCTGGGCTATCAGTTCGTCAACAAGGACGTGCTGCAGATGGTGGCCGAGGAGGCGGGTGTCTCCACCGACTGGGTGGAGGCGGTGGAACGTGGCGTCGGCGATCGTCTCATGCGGCTCATCTCCACCCTGGTGCCCAGCGACTTCATCGAACGCCACCTGGGCGAGGACAAGAGCGACTTCAATGAGAGGAAGTACGTCACCTTCCTGCGAAAGGTGATCCGACGCATCGCCGACCACTGCGACGCGGTGATCCTGGGCCGGGGCAGCCAGTTCATCCTGACCGACCACCCCGATACCTTACGGGTGCTGTTGGTGGCCGAGCTGGAGGACCGGGTGCGCTTCCTCATGGAACACTACCACCTGGACCACGCCAAGGCCCGCACCCTGGTGGACAAGGAGGACCGGCGGCGCGCGCGTTTCCTGGCCGAGCTGCACCCGGGCGACCCCAATGACCCCAGCCTGTACCACATGACCCTGAACATGAGCGAGATCAGCCTGGAGGTGGCCGAGGCCCTGATCCTGGAGCTGGTGGCTGCCCGCCTGGATCGCCAGGCCAAGCCTATCTGGTGAGGTCGACCAGACCCCAGGCCCGGTCTTGACTCGGCTCCTGGCGGCATCTACAATCGGTAAACCAAATCGCAGGGGCGAGGCGAATGTGTGGAAGCGACCGGTGGCCNCGAGCACGACCGATCCTTTCTCGCCCAAGGCCCAGGTCGTAGGGCACTCTCCCAGACAAGGCGGTGTGCGATGCATAACGTGGCGAGGGAACCAAGCCTCTTCCGCTGGTGGTGGCGTGTGTCCTTGCTCTGGACAGCGGTGATGTTGCTGGCCTGTATGCCCCCGGCGGCCTGGGCCGGCTTTTCCTGCCAGAGCTTGGTTTGGCCCGACGACTACCCCTATACCTGGACTTACACCAGCTCCAACGGTGCCTACTCCCAATACATCCGTATCCGCGGCCACGACAACCAGACCGCCGGAGTGAATGACAACGACTGCTGGGGCGGAGGCACCAAATCCTGGGGCATCAGCTTCGGAGTGGAAAACTACACCAACCAGCCCACCACTTCGGGCGGGGCGGGCCAACCCAGCGACATCTCCATCACCGCCTACCNGGTCAAGCTCTATGAGAGCGGCGGGAACACCCTGGTTCACACCGAGAACATAACCCCCAGTGAGCTCAACAACTGGTTCAACCAGAACGGGAGCAACTATTCCTCCACCATGGCCTCCCTGGCCCCGGGCAAACGCGGGGTGGGGTGACACTGCTGCCGGTACGGCGCGTGGTCGCCGTCTCACGTGGTGTTCGAGATGGACTACGACATCAAGTACACCCGCAAGGTCACCCTGCCCAACTACCTGGAGACGGTCTCGGGCGTGGCCCAGAACGAGGCCAAGTATCTCCTGATCGACGTGCCCAACCACACCAATCTGAACGGACTCCGCCTGGAGACCTCCGGCACCACCGGCAGCATGGAGATCTACGGCAAGGCCGGCAGCCGCCCCTCCTGGACCGACTACGACTACCAGACCGCCACCGGGGACGACCCCATGGTCACCAGCATCACCGCCGGCACCACGCAATACCTCATGTTCCGGGGTACCAGCGCGGGCAACAGCTCCACCGACGTGAAGGTCCGCTTCCGCTGCGGCGGTGGGGAGGCCATCTGGCCCGACTCGGACGGGATGTGGGGCGTGTTCGTCAGCGCCAACTACAGCCAGAACTACACCTTCCACGTGCCCGGCGGCAGCAGCGACCTGCAGATAGACATCCCCATACCCGCCGGCGTCACCGACCAGACCGAGTGTGTGGTCACCGAGCCCGACGGCACCAGCCACGATGTGGGCGCGTCAGGCGGATCTCACACCTACAACGACCCCAGCCCCGCGGCTGGCTGCTGGACCATCACCTTGACCAACAACAGCACCAGCAACGACTGGATCACCGACGGCGCCATGACCATCTTCAACGCCCCCTCGCCCACCGGCTCCTGGAGCACGGTCACCGAGGCCAGCGGCACCTGGAGCTGGCAGATCCAGGTGAACCCCTGAGCCACCGGCCGAGCCAGCCGCACCTTGCGCTGGCGGCCGGTATGGGCTATCAAAGGGCCGGATGACAGGGGCGCCAGGGCGCCACGGTGTGCTCTCTCTTCCCCAGCGCGAAAGGCTTGCGCCGTGACCCGGCTGACAGGACAACTTCGGGTGGCCGCGGCCTGCTTGGTCCTGGCCCTGCTCTGGGGGGGCGGGACCGCGGCCGACGCACACGCTGCGGACAAGGTGGTGCTGCAACTGCAGTGGGTGCACCAGGCCCAGTTCGCCGGCTACTACCTGGCCCAGGACGCCGGCCTCTACCGCCGCGCGGGGCTNNNGGTCACCATCCGCCCCGCTGGGCCGGGCATAAACTCCCTGCAGGAGCTGGCCGCGGGCCGGGCCGACTTCGCCACCGCCTGGCTCTCCGGCGCCCTGGAGATGCGTGCCCGCGGTATCCCTCTCGTCCACCTGGCCCAGCTCATCCAGCGCTCGGCCCTGCTGTTGGTCAGCCTGGCCGACCGCGGCGTCTCCCGCCTCCAAGACCTGAATCATCGCCGCGTGGGCCTGTGGGGCGGCCACTTCTCCCTGGCTCCCCGCGCCCTGTTCGCCCGCCAGCACATCCAGGTGGAGGAGGTACTGCAGAACGTATCCATGACCCCCCTCATCAAGGGCGCGGTGGCCGCGGCCTCGGCCATGCGCTACAACGAGTACCACCAGCTCTACCAGGCCGGCATCGACTGGGACGACATCGTGGTCATGGGCTTCGCCGACATGGGCCTCAACTTCCCCGAAGACGGCATCTACACCCTGCGCTCCACCTGGCGCAAGAACCCTGATCTGTGCCGCCGCCTGGTGCAGGCCTCCTTGGCCGGCTGGCGCCTGGCCCTGCAGGACCCCCAGGCCGCCCTGGCCGCGGTCATGAAACGGGTGGACGCCGCCCGCCTGGCCAGCAACCGCGCCCACCAGCGCTGGATGCTGGGCACCATGCGCAAACTGATCACCTACCGTGTGGGTCCCCAGGGCCTGGGCCGCCTGGCCCCGGCCGACTTCGCCCTGGTGCTCAGGGTGCTGCGGGAGCAGGACATCGTGCACCAACCCGTGGCCCTGGAAGGCTTCGCCGTGGACGCCTGGCGCGGGGAGCGGTGAGGGCCATGCCTGCGGACCACGCCCAGAAGACCATGCGCCCCCACCTGCTGGGCCTGCGCAGCCGCTTCATCCTCCTGGTGCTGGCCGGCGTGGCCCTGGTCTCGGCCGCCTTGGCCTGGCTCACCTTCGCCGAGAGCCGAGAGGCCCTGCTGGACTGCCGCCAGGAACAGCTCTTCGAGCTGGCCCGGGGCCAGGCCGCGGAGGTGGCCCGCCGCCTGGAAGGCGTGGCCCAGGCCGCGCGCACCCTGGCCAACCTGCTGAAGGAATACCGCCCCCAGCGCCGCGAGGACATCGTGCGCCTGCTGCGCCGCCAGGTGGCCCACTCCCCCCAGATATTCGGCATGGCCGTGGCCTATGCCCCATACGCTTTCGCACCCGGCCGGCGTCTGTTCTGCCCCTATGTCTATCGGTCACGCCAGGGCATCCAGGCCACCTCCCTGGACAACGAGCAGTACAACTATCCCCGCCGCGACTGGTTCCTGGTGCCGCAGCTGCTGGCCCGGCCGGTGTGGAGCGAACCCTACTACGACGAAGGGGGCGGCGGCACCATCATGACCACCTTCTCCGCCCCCCTGGTGGACAAGGGCCAGGTGTGGGCAGTGGTCACCGCCGACGTGTCCCTGGGCAAACTGGGCGCCTACGTGGCCCGCCTGGCCGTGGGTCAGGAGGGCTATGCCTTCCTCATCAGCAGCCAGGGGACCTTCCTGGCCGCGCCCCAGCCCCACTGGGTGATGCGCGAGACCATCTTTTCCCTGGCCGAGGAGATGGGCCGGCCCGACATGCGCGCCATCGGCCGGCGCATGATCCGCGGTGCGGCCGGGGTGGTGGAGACCGTGGACTGGCACCGGGGGGAGAAGGCCTGGCTGGCCTTCGCTCCCGTGCCGGGTCTGGGCTGGAGCCTGGGGGTGATGCTGCCCGAGCGCGAGGCCGTGGCCCCGGTGTTCGTCCTGGCCCGCCACCAGGCGGTGCTGGCCGGGTTGGGCCTGCTGGTGCTGGCGGGGGTGGTGTGGCTGCTGGTGGTGGGGCTCACCCGACCGCTGAAGAAGCTGGCCGCCGCAGCCCGCCGCCTGGCCTCCGGCGACCTCCAGACCCGGGTGGAGGGCGTGCGCCCGGGCGACGAGATCGGCCAACTGGCCCAGGCCTTCAACACCATGGTGGAGGACCTGAACCGCTACGTGGAGGAGCTGACCGCCACCACCGCGGCCAAGGAGCGCATCGAGAGCGAGCTGGACCTGGCCAACCAGATACAGCAGTCCATCCTGCCCCGCATCTATCCCCCCTTCCCCGAACGCAGCGAGTTCGACCTCTACGCCACCAACATCCCCGCCCGCATGGTGGGGGGCGACTTCTTCAACTTCTTCTTCGTGGACCCCGGACACCTGGGCCTGGTGGTGGGCGACGTCTCGGGCAAGGGCGTGCCCGCGGCCCTGTTCATGACCGTGGCCAACACCCTGGTCAAGAACGCGGCCCAGCACCACCTCTCGCCGGCGGCGGTGCTGCAGGAGATGAACGCCCAGATCGAGCCCGACAACCAGATGTGTATGTTCGTGACCATGTTCTACGGGGTGTACGAGCTGGCCACGGGACGGCTGACCTATGTCAGCGCCGGGCACCCCGCCCCCCTGCTGCGCCGCACCGACGGCCGGGTGGAACAACTGCCCCGCCTCAAGGGCAGCGCCGTGGGCATCCTGCCCCAACTGGAGCTGGAGGAGGGCCAGGTCCAGCTCGAGGTGGGCGAGGTGCTGTTGGTCTTCACCGACGGCCTGGACGAGGCGGTCAACGCCCAGGACGAGATGTTCGGCATCCAGCGCGCCGCCGACTGGCTGGCCCGGGCCGAGATCGCCGACGGCCCCACCATGATCCAGCGCCTGGTGGAGTATCACCGGCGGTTCACCGGCCCGGTGGAGCAGTTCGACGACCTGACCCTGCTCATCTTCCGCCGCAAGGAGTGAACCGTGAAAGCGCNAGCGGCCCCCTGCCCGCTCTGGGCCGGGCNCCGCCGCCTTGTCCCCCCGCCCCGAACAGAGAGCGGGCCGCCTCCCTGCGACCCGCCCCACGTGCCTACTGTTCCGCTCCGGCCCCAGTGCCAGGTGCCCCTCTCCCCCCAGAGCAAAGGGCGGGCCGCCTTCCCGCGACCCGCCCCGTGTGCTTGCTCGGTGCCGCCGGCTGCAGCTAGGTGCCCATCTCCCAGGAGCTGAGGTACTTCTCCTGCTCCGGGGTGAGGGTGTCGATCTCCACCCCCAGGGCGGCCAGCTTGAGCCGGGCCACCTCGGCGTCGATCTGTTGGGGCACGGTGTAGACCCTGCGTTCCAGCTCGGCGGCGTTTTCCTTCAGGTAGGCCGCGCACAGGGCCTGGTTGGCGAAGCTCATGTCCATGACGCTGGAGGGGTGTCCCTCGGCCGCGGCCAGGTTGATGAGCCGTCCCTCGCCCAGNACGTAGATGCGCCGGCCGTTCTCCAGGGTGTGCTCCTCCACGAAGTCGCGCACCTGGCGGCGGGCGGTGGTGATCTGGGCCAGGCCCTCCAGGTCCAGCTCCACGTTGAAGTGCCCGCTGTTGGCCACGATGGCGCCGTCCTTCATGCGCAGGAAGTGCTCGGCCCGGATCACGTTGATGTCGCCGGTGACGGTACAGAAGAAGTCGCCTATCTCCGCGGCCCGGGCGATGGGCATCACCTGGTAGCCGTCCATCACCGCCTCCAGGGCGCGCAAGGGGTCCACCTCGGTGACGATGACCTTGGCTCCCATGCCGTGGGCGCGCATGGCCACGCCCCGGCCGCACCAGCCGTAGCCGCAGACCACGAACACCGAGCCGGCCAGCAGGCGGTTGGTGGCACGGATGATGCCGTCCACCGTGGACTGGCCGGTGCCGTAGCGGTTGTCGAACAGGTGCTTGGTGCCGGCGTCGTTGACCGCCACGATGGGATAGCCCAGCACCCCGTCGGCGGCCATGGCCCGCAGGCGGATCACGCCGGTGGTGGTCTCCTCGGTGCCGCCGATCACGCCCTCCAACAGCTCCCGGCGCTGGGAGTGGATGGTGGAGACCAGATCGGCGCCGTCGTCCATGGTGATGTGGGGTCGGGCGTCCAGCACCGCGTTGATGTGGCGGTAGTAGGTCTCGGTGTCCTCGCCTTTGATGGCGAACACGGGGATTCCGTGGTGCTCCACCAGGGAGGCGGCCACGTCGTCCTGGGTGGACAGGGGGTTGGAGGCGCACAGCCACACCTCGGCCCCGCCGGCCTGGAGGGTGGTGACCANCGAGGCGGTCTCGGTGGTCACGTGCAGGCAGGCGGCCAGGGTGANGCCGGCCAGGGGTTTTTCCTTCTGGAACCGCTCGCGGATCTGCTCGAGCACCGGCATGGAGCGGGCGGCCCACTCGATGCGCAGCCGCCCCTTCTCCGCCAGGCCGAGGTCCTTGACCTCGTATTTCATGTCTCCGTGCCTTCCTTGCCTACCGATCTTGCGGGTTCTGTCCTCACCAGCGGACGTTCTCTACAGCCCCACTATTTCCTTGAGGGCCTCCACCCGGTCGGTGAGCTCCCAGGTGAAGCCGTCCTCCTCGCGGCCGAAGTGGCCATAGGCCGCGGTACGCTTGTAGATGGGCCGCCTGAGGTTGAGCTGTTCGATCATGGCCGCGGGACGGAAGTCGAAGACCTTGCGTACCGCAGCGGTGATCTTCTCCTCGGGCACCTGGGCGGTGCCATAGGTATAGACCAGGATGGAGACCGGGTGCGGCACGCCGATGGCATAGGCCACCTGCACCTCGGCCTTCTTGGCCAGCCCGGCGGCCACGATGTTCTTGGCCACGTAGCGGGCGTAGTAGGAACCGGAGCGGTCCACCTTGGAGGGGTCCTTGCCACTGAAGCAGCCACCGCCGTGCGAGCCCTGGCCGCCGTAGGTGTCCACGATGATCTTGCGGCCGGTGAGCCCGCAGTCGCCGTGGGGGCCGCCCACCACGAAGCGGCCGGTGGTATTGATGTAGAACTTGGTGTCGCCGTCCAGCATCTCCTTGGGGATGACCTTCTTGATCACCTCCTCGATGATGCCTTCCTTCAGAGTGTTGTACTTCACGTCCGGGCTGTGCTGGGCGGCCACCACCACCGCCTCCACCCGCTTGGGCACGAAGTCCTCGTACTGGATGGTGACCTGGGTCTTGCCGTCCGGGCGCAGGAAGGACAGACTGCCGCTCTTGCGCACATCGGCCAGGCGCCGGGCCAGCTTGTGGGCGTAGGAGATGGGCATGGGCATCAGCTCAGGAGTCTCGTCGCAGGCGTAGCCGAACATGATGCCCTGGTCGCCGGCGCCCTGCTCGCCGAACAGGGAGGTGTCGGCGTTAACCCCCTGGGCGATGTCGGGCGACTGCTTGTCGATGCTGGTGATGACGGCACAGGTCTCCCAGTCGAAGCCCATGGAGGAGTTGGTGTAGCCGATGCGCCGGATGGTGGTGCGCACGATTTCGGGGATGTCCACCCAGGTCTTGGTGGTGATCTCACCGGCCACGATGGCCATGCCGGTGGTGACCAGGGTCTCGCAGGCCACCCGGCTGTCCGGGTCGTTGGCGATCATGGCGTCCAGGATGGCGTCCGAGATCTGGTCGGCCACCTTGTCCGGGTGTCCCTCGGTCACCGACTCGCTGGTAAACAGGTACTCGCCGTTGCTCATGGTCCTTCTCCCAGGATTGTTGCCTTCAAAATTGAATAAATGTACCGGACCTCCCTGGGGTGTCAAGGAAAAGGGCACGGCGGTTCACGCCTCTTCAGGTCCGGCGCGAGTCCTCCTCCTGCTGGGCCCGCCAGAGGAGATAGCCTTGCACGAAGCGGTCCAGCTCGCCGTCCAGCACCGCGTCCACGTTGCCGGTCTCCACTCCGGTGCGGTGGTCCTTGACCAGGCGGTAGGGCGCCATGACGTAGGAGCGGATCTGGCTGCCCCAGGCGATCTCCTGGTGGCTCTGGTGTATCTGGCGTTTCTCGGCCTCGCGCTTGGCCAGCTCCATCTCGTAGAGTCGGGCGCGCAGCACCTTGAGCGCGATCTCCTTGTTGCGGTGCTGGCTCTTTTCGTTCTGGCACTGCACCACCACGCCGGTGGGCAGGTGGGTGATGCGCACCGCGGAGGAGGTCTTGTTGACGTGCTGGCCGCCGGCGCCGGAGGCGCGGAAGGTGTCTATGCGCAGGTCGGCCTCGTTGATCTCGATCTCGATGTCGTCCTCCACCTGGGGTGAGACGTACACCGAGGCGAAGGCGGTATGCCGGCGGTGGGCGGCGTCGAAGGGGCTGATGCGCACCAGGCGATGCACTCCGGCCTCGCCCTTGAGCAGGCCGTAGGCCTGGTAGCCGTTCACCTCGATGGTGGCGCTCTTGATCCCCGCCTCCTCGCCCTCCTGCAGGTCCAGGACCTTCACCTCCCAGCCCTGGCGCTCGGCATAGCGAGTGTATTGCCTCAAGAGCATCTCGGCCCAGTCCTGGGCGTCGGTGCCGCCGGCACCGGCGTTGATGGCCACGATGGCGCCGCGGGCGTCGTCCGGGCCGCTCAACAGCCGCGCCGCCTCCATCTGGGACACCCCGGCCTCCAGCTCGGCCAGCGACTCCTTCACCTCCCGCGCCGCGGCCGGGTCTTGTTCCTCGCTGGCCAGCTCCAACAGCACCTCGGCGTCCTCCAGAGCGGACACCAGACGCCTGTGCCGGCCCAGGGCCTGCTCCAGGGCGGTACGTTCACGGCTGACGGCCCGGGCCTGTTCGGGGTCGTCCCAGAAGCCGGGCCGGGACATCATCCGGTCCAGTTCGGCCAGGCGAGCTTCCTTGCTGGCGGGGTCAAAGATGCTCTCCCAGCAGGTCCAGACGTCTGCGCAGGTCTTGCAGGGTCTCCTTGAGATCCTCGAACATCACGCTCTCCTTGTCTGGGCCTGGTCCCGCCGGCGGCGCCATCCCCAGGCCGCCGCGGCCAGGCTGGCCAGGAACCCGCCCGGCCCCAACAGGTCACCGTAGCGGGTATAGAAAGTATCCAGGTCCATAAGGGGCAGGGACCGGGTCTCCACCCCGGCCCGGAACAGCCCCAGGGTCTGCACCACGCGGCCGTCGGGCAGGACGAAGCCGCTGATGCCGGTGTTGGCCGCCCGGGCCACGGCCAGGCGGTTCTCCACCGCGCGCAGCACCAGGTGGCTCAGGTGTTGGGCGCTGGCGCCGGTGGGGCCGAACCAGGCGTCGTTGGTCTGGTTCACCAACAGCCGCGCTCCTCGCTGCCGCTGCGCTCGGGCCAGCTCCGGGAAGATGGACTCGTAGCAGATCAGCGGCCCCAGCTTCACCCCGCCCGCATCCAGCAGGTGCCCCTCTTGACCAGGGGCGAAGTCCTCACTCACCACGGCCAGGGCGCGCACGAAGAACAACAGCCGCCCCAAGGGCACGTACTCGCCGAAGGGCACCAGGTGCACCTTGTCGTACCAGCCGCCGGGCCGGCCCGCGGGCGTGACCAGCCAACTGCGGTTGGTGGGGGCATAGCCCCCCTCCCCCCGCTCCACCGAGCCCATGGTGCCCACCACGATCCAGGCCTTGAGCTCCCGGGCCAGGGCCAGCACGGGCAGGCTCTCGCGCGCATCGCTCAGGAAGTAGAACGGCGCGCTGGACTCGGACCACACCACTAGCCAGGGGCGGTCCTTCACCCTCCGGGCCGCGCGGCGGGTCAGGGCCTCCTGGCGTCGCAGGTTGGCCAGGCGCAAGCCGCGGCGGTGCAGCTCCTCCAAGGGCACGTTGGCCTGCACCACGCTCACGGTCAACCGCAGGGCCCGGGCCATGGCCTCCTGCACCGCCTCCAGCCGGGATGCGCCCCAAAGCCAACCGCCGCCCAGGATTATAACCAGCCCCGCAGCGCCGCCAAGCGCCCCCCCCATGAACCCCGGCCCGGCCATACCACCACGGCCGACAGACACCCCACCACCACGACCCCCGTGCTCAGCCCCGCCCGGCCCCACAGCTCCGCGCTCTGCACCATCACCGGCTGTGCGCCCAGGGCCTGGCCCAAGGGCAGCCAGGGGAAGCCGGTGAGGAACCAGCCCTTGAGCCACTCCNTGCCCGCCCAGGCCAGAGCNAGACCCACCCACACCGGCACCCCTCCGGCCCGCCCCAGAGAGGCCAGCCACACCGCCGTGGCCGGCAGGCAGGCCANAAAGGCCATGAAGGCCAGCCACACCACCAGGGCCAGGGGCCAGAACATGGCCCCATAGGTGGTGAGCACGTACATCATCCAGTAGAGCTGGGTGACACAGGCGGCCAGGCCCCACCACCAGCCGCAGGCCCAGGCCCGCGCCGGAGGCATACACCCCGCGGCCCAGGCCACGGGCACCACGGCCAGGAAGACCAAGGGCCAAAGCTGATACGGAGGGAAGGCGGCCGTGGCCAGCAGCCCGCCCCCCAGGCAGGCCACAGCCAACACGCGGAAGGAGATGGCACCGCCTCCAGGCAAGGGTCGCTCAGGCTCCCTCGCCGCCGGCGGCCTCGGCCAGCTGCACCCGTACCCGCCTCACGCGGCGTTCGTCGGCCTCCTCCACCACCATACGCACTGGGCCGTAGGCCACCTCCTCCTGGGCCCGGGGCACCCGACCCAGTAGGGTGGTGATGAAACCGCCCACGGTCTCGAAGCGGCCCTCAGGCAGGGAACGGGGCAACTCCACACCAAGGCGCTCGGCCAGCTCCTCTATCTCCAGACGTGCGTCCACCAGAAGGGCGCCGTCCTCCAGGGGAGTGACCAGCTCGGGCTCATGGTCGTACTCGTCGGAGATCTCGCCTACGATCTCCTCCAGTACGTCCTCCAGGGTCACCACCCCGGCAGTACCGCCGTACTCGTCCACCACCACGGCCAGGTGTACCCGCTTGCGCCGGAATCCGGCCATCAAAGCGCCCAGGGTCATGGCCAGGGGTACGAAATAGGGCTTGCGCATGATGGCCTTCAGGTCGATGTGCTCCTCGCCCCAGTGGGGCAGAAGGTCCTTGGCGTGGATCACCCCCAGGATGTGGTCCGGGTCCTCGGCATACACCGGGATGCGCGAGTGCCCCGACTCCACGATCACCCGGATGATGTCCCGCACCCCGGCGGTGTGGGGCACCATGGCCAACTCGGTGCGCGGTACCATGATCTGCTCGGCGGTGGTCTGGTCCAGCTCGAACACCGCCTCGATCATGTCGGCCTCGCGGGGGGATATGAGCCCTTGCGACTCGCCCTGGTCTACCAGATCCTGTATCTCCCGCTCCAGCTCCTCGCTGGTGGTGGCCCGGCTGCCGCCCAACAGTTCACGCAGGCGTGCCAACAAGCCCCGTCGTGACGCAGTGTCCAACCTCAGGTCACCTCGCAGAAAGACGTGATTATCTCGGCCGGCCGCGGCCTGGGAGACCCTTCGGCCGGCTCAATGATAGCCCAGGTGCCCCCAGCTTGACAACCGAGGGAGGCGTTCCTAAAATTGCAGTAGAGGAGGCAGGTTATGCCTATAGAGTTCGATCCGGCCACCTCTACCTACTACACCACGGCCTACAGCGGCGCGGCGGTGCAGCAGACCCCCACCGAGCCACCGCCCGAACCGGCGGAGAATACCCCGCCGCCGGAGGAGACCGCCTCCCCACCCCCCGAGCAAACCGAGGCTCCACCCGTCCCGCCGCCCCCGGAGCAGACCCTGGCCGGCCAGGGAGGCGGCTACCCCGGTGGTGCCACTACCGGCTCCATCGTGGACACCGTGGTGTAGGCCCGCCCTGGGGAGCGGAAAGTAGCTTCATCCCCGTTGTCTCCTCTCCCACCCCGCCCAGTTGTCTTCTCTCCCGCCCCCGCCCAGGGAACAGGGAGAGGACAGGACGTTACAAGGCAATTGAAGAAGCATCCCCCACGCGGTGCTTCTTCCCCGCC
>MTPE01000283.1 GCA_002011835.1 Desulfarculaceae bacterium JdFR-95
CATGCGCCAGCATCGCATCCGGCGGCTGCCGGTGGTGGACCCGGCCGGCCACCTGGTAGGGATCATAAGCGACCGGGACATCAAGGAGGCCAGCCCCTCCAAGGCCACCACCCTGGACGTGCACGAGCACCACTACCTGTTCGCCGAGCTCACCGTGGGCGACTACATGACCCGCCAGGTGATCACGGTCTCCCCCCAGGACAGCGTGGAGCGGGCCGCGGCCATCATGGTGCGGCACAAGGTGACCGGCCTGCCGGTGGTGGAGGGGGGACGCGCGGTGGGCATGATCAGCCAGGACGACGTGTCCCGAGTGCTCACCGAGGCCACCGGGGTGACCCAGGGCGGCCCCCAGTTCGCCCTGCTGTTGGACGACCAGCCCGAGACGGTGGACCGGGNCCTGGAGCTCATCCGCCGCCACGGCGGCCGTCTGATCAGCCTGCTCAGCCTGAGCGAACGGGTGCCGCGGGGCAAGCGCAAGGTCTTCATCCGCATCGACCGGCTGGCCGCCTCCGCCCAGGAGGCCCTCACCCGGGAGCTGGCCGCGGCCTTCCAACTGCTCTACGTGGAAAGCAGCACCCCTCCCCAGGACCGCCTCCCCCATTCAGGGTGATCCTCCCGCCCCCGAAGGTAGGGTATTCCCCCCTGGAAAATACGGGTCTCAACCCATAGCCGGGGGGTGAAATGCCAGTCTAGTATGGAGGTGTGGAACGAGGTCTCCCACGCAGGCAGGGAAGAGGCCCCCTCATCGCCTCCGGGGCACGGGAAGCGGATTGGCCGAAAGGGGCGATGTCTCCCTGAACGTGGGGGATGGGCCTCGAGAGGCCTAGGTGTGTCTCTTCAGCGTGGGCTGGGCGGTTGAGGTGCCATGAGCCAGTTCCCCCTTGCGCGCATACGCGACTTTGTGCGCAGCGTGGTCCCCTTCGAGAGCCTGGACCCCCAGGAGCTGGACCAGCTGGTGCGCCACATGGACATCGCCTACTTCCCCCGGGGAGAGGTGGTGGTGCGCCAGGGAGGTGAGCCGGCCCGGCACCTCTACATCATCCACTCCGGCTCGGTGAAGCTGACCAGCGCCGACGAACGCGGCCGCGAGGTGCTGGTGGACGTACGCGGCGAGGGCGACACCTTCGGCGCCCTCAGCCTCCTGCACGGCGACGAGGGCCACTTCTCGGTCATCGCCCAGGAGGACCTGCTCGCCTTTCTGTTGCCCGGAGAGCAGTTCCTGCAGTTGGTGGAGACCCACCCCACCTTCCAGCGCCACTTCGGCTTCTCCCTGGCCAGCGACCGCCACTCCATTCGGGCGCTCACCGACAGCCTGTTGGTGCAGATGACCGGCACCGAGACCCTGGGGGAGATGGCGGCCCAGATGCACAACCGGGTGGAGGAGCTGATGAGCCGCCAGGTGGTGACCTGCTCCCCCCACACCACGGTGCGCGAGGCGGCCCTGGCCATGAGCCGGCGCAAGGTGGGCTCCATCGTGGTGGTGGACCAGTTGGGCCGGCCGGTGGGGGTGGTCACCGACACCGACCTGCGTACCCGGGTGTTGGCCGCGGGGCTCAGCGGACACACCCCGGTGGAGGTGGTCATGTCCTCGCCGGTGCGCACCATAAGTCCGCGGGCGTTCGCCTTCGAGGCCATGCTGGAGATGACCCGCCAGGGGGTGCACCACCTGCTGGTCACCGACGCGGGCCGCCTGCTGGGGGTGATCAGCGACCACGACATAAACGTGATCACCGGCAGCTCGCCGGTGGGCCTGGTCTCGCGCATAGACAAGGTCTCCTCCCGCGCCGAACTGACCCGCCTGCCCCGGCGCATCTACCGCATGCTGCACATGACCCTGCGCCTGGGGGTGTCGGCCGAGTACCTCCTGGACCTGTTGGCCGAGTTCAACGACCGCCTCACGGTACGGCTGATCCAGCTCACCGAGCACGAGATGCTCTCCGAGGGCCTGGGCCCGCCGCCCACCGACTTCGCCTGGCTGTCCTTGGGCGCGGCCGGCCGGCGCGAGCCCATCCCCCCCGTGGTGCAGGAACACGTCCTGGCCTACGCCGACCTGCCCCCCGCGGAGGAGGAACACGCCCGCAAGTGGTTCCTGGAGCTGGCCCGCCGCGTGCGCCGCGGCCTGGAGGAATGCGGCCTGGCCCCCGGCCCGGAATGCCTGCTGGCCGACCGCCCGGACGGCTGCCGCGGCCTGGACCAGTGGCGGGACATCTACCTGGGCTGGGTGCGCCACCCCGTGCCCGAGACCCTGGCCCGGGTGGCCCCCTGCTTCGACTTCACCCCGGTGTACGAGAACGGCCACGTGGGCCAGGGCCTGCGCCAGGCCGTGTTCGAGGCCATCGAGCGCAACCGCATCTTCCTGCGCATCCTGGCCCGCAGCACCTTCGCCAACCAGATCCCCCTGGGCTTCCTGCGCCAGTTCGTGGTGGAGAAGAACGGCGAGTACGCCGCCAAACTGGACCTGGACAGCAAGGTGCTGGGACCCATGGTGGACGCGGCGCGGGTGCTGGCCCTGGACCAGCGCATCGAGGCCACCAGCACCTTCGACCGTCTGGCCCTGGCCGCGGCCCGNGGCCTGCTCACCGAACGCCTGGCCGCCGACCTGCACGAGGCCTTCAGCTTCATCGCCCTGCTCAAGATCGCCCGCTACCTGGAGGCCAAGGCCCAGGACCGCGAGCCGGAGAGCACCGTGGACCCCGGCCAGCTCAGCCGGGTGCAACGCAAGATGCTCAAGGACACCTTCGCCGTGGTGGACGAACTGCAACAGCTCATGAAACGACGCTATGGTGCCCCTCTGGGCACGGGATGAGGTGACAGTGGGTGAACATCTACGCCGCATTCCTGCTCAACAAACTGCTGCGCCTGCGGCTGCGGCGGCGCCGGTTGCCTCCCCGCGCCCGCGAGAACCTGGCCGCCCTGGACGAGCTGTGTCCCTCGGCCCCGGCCCGCAGCCACCGCTTCGTGGTGGTGGACCTGGAGACCACCGGCCTGGACCCGCACAAGGACCGGGTGGTCAGCGTGGGGGCCTTCCGGGTGGTGGAGGGGCGCATCAAGCTGGGGCAGGTGTTCAGCGAGCTGTGCAACCCCGGGCGGGACATCCCGGTGGAGTCCATCCAGGTGCACGCCATCGTGCCCGACATGATCCGCCACGCCCGTCCCGCCTGGGAGGTGTTCGACGACTTCCTGGACTTCCTGGGCCGCGACATCCTGGTGGCCCACCACGCCCTGTTCGACCTGTTCTTCCTGAACCGGGTCATGCGCGAGCGCTACGGCTTCCCCCTGCAGAACCTGGTGGTGGACACCGTGCTGATGTGTCGTGCGGTCCTGATCGAGCCCGACCCCTACGGCCAGCGGCGCGGGGCCAAGCGCTGCAGCCTGGACGCCCTGGCCGAACGCTATCGTATCAACGTGCCCGAGCGGCACACCGCCCTGGGCGACGCCCTGGCCACGGCGCTGATCTTCCAGCGTCTGCTCACCGAGCTGGAGCGGGCGGGCTGGACCACGCTCAAGGATCTGGTGGCCGTGGCGGGGGTGCGCTGAGGAGAACCAGACGCCACCGGGGAGGAGTGTAAGACGAGAAGGGGGAAATGGCACGGGTCCCGGCGCGGGCAGGCAGGGGGAGCCCGCCCCGCCATCCCTGTCCGGCGTGGGTGGAACCGGGGGGACGTCGGACGGGGAAGAGTCGGGCCCGGGGAGGCGGGAGGGAAACACCGGCCAGCCGCGGGGAGGCCGGCCGGAAGCCCCTATCGGGGCGAGAGAGGAGAGAGGGTTGGGGGGCACCACCGCCCAAGGCGTACCGCCACGCCAGGGGAGTGGCCGGGGGGGCCGCCTCTCCCCTGGTGGGCGGTCGCCTGAAGGGCGAGATGGTACCCTGCCGGAAGGGCCGCCACCCACCAGGCACCACCGGCGTGGAAACGAGCAAACCACAGGAGGAAGGACGGCTTTATGTCAGACAAGGTGGTAGAAAAGGACGGACTGTACTATCCTCCCGCGTCTTTTTCCGAAAGAGCCCACATCAAGAGCATGGAACAGTACCGGGAGATGTACCGGCGTTCCATAGAGGACCCCGAGGGCTTCTGGGCCGAGGTGGCCGAGGGGTTCTATTGGAAGAAACGCTGGGACAAGGTACTGGACTACAACTATCACAAGAGCAAGGGGTCCATCTACATCAAGTGGTTCATCGGCGGTCAGACCAACATGTGCTACAACTGCCTGGACCGCCACCTGGAGACCCGGGGCGACCAGCCGGCCATCCTGTGGGAGGGCAACGAGCCGGGTGAGGACCGGGTGCTCACCTACCGCCAGCTCCACCAGGAGGTGTGCAAGTTCGCCAACGTGCTCAAGAGCTTCGGCATCAAGAAGGGCGACCGGGTCACCATCTACCTGCCCATGATCCCCGAGCTGGCCATCGCCATGCTGGCCTGCGCGCGCATCGGCGCCATCCACAGCGTGGTGTTCGGCGGCTTCTCCGCCGAGTCGCTCAAGGACCGCATCGTGGACTCCCAGTGCAGCCTGCTCATCACCAGCGACGGCACCTACCGCGGGGGCAAGGCGGTGACCCTCAAGCAGATCGCCGACGAGGCCCTCAAGGGCGCCGAGGACGAGGGGCTCAAGCTGGACAACGTGATCGTGGTGCAGCGCGTGGGCGAGGGCAAGGGCATCGACTGCCCCATGCAGGCCGGCCGCGACCTGTGGTGGCACGACCTGATGGCCAAGGCCGCCGACACCTGCGACCCGGAGTGGATGGACGCCGAGGATCCCCTGTTCATCCTCTACACCAGTGGCTCCACGGGCAAGCCCAAGGGCGTGCTGCACACCACCGGCGGCTACATGGTCTACGTCTCGCTGACCCACAAGTACGTCTTCGACTACCACGACGGCGACATCTACTGGTGTACCGCCGACATCGGCTGGGTCACCGGCCACTCCTACATCCTCTACGGACCGCTGCTCAACGGGGCCCAGAGCTTGATGTTCGAGGGCGTGCCCACCTACCCGGATGCGGGCCGCTTCTGGGACTGCGTGGACAAGTGGAAGGTCAACATCTTCTACACCGCGCCCACCGCCATCCGCGCCATCATGCGCATGGGCGACGACTACGTGAAGAAGTACAGCCGCAAGACCCTGCGCCTGCTGGGCACCGTGGGTGAGCCCATCAACCCCGAGGCCTGGCGCTGGTACCACGAGGTGGTGGGCGAGGAGCGCTGCCCCATCGTGGACACCTGGTGGCAGACCGAGACCGGCGGCATCCTCATCACGCCCCTGCCCGGCGCCATCCCCACCAAGCCCGGCTCGGCCACCCTGCCCTTCTTCGGAGTGCAGCCGGCGGTGCTGGACGACGAGGGCAACGAGATCGAGGGCAACGGCGTCTCCGGCCGCCTGGTGATGAAGGCGCCCTGGCCGGGCCAGCTGCGCACCACCTACGGCTCCCACGAGCGCTTCGAGGAAGTCTACTTCTCCGACTACGACGGCTACTACTTCACCGGCGACGGCTGCCGCCGGGACGAGGACGGCTACTACTGGATCACCGGCCGCGTGGACGACGTGATCAACGTCTCCGGCCACCGCATGGGCACGGCCGAGATCGAGAGCGCCCTGGTCAGCCATCCTGCGGTGGCCGAGGCCGCGGTGGTGGGCTTCCCCCACGAGATCAAGGGCCAGGGCATCTACGCCTACGTGACCCTCAAGGTGGGCTACGAGTACACCGACGATCTCAAGCCCGAGCTGATCCAACACGTGCGCAAGGAGATCGGCCCCATCGCCACCCCGGACGTGATCCACTGGGCGCCCGGTCTGCCCAAGACCCGCTCGGGCAAGATCATGCGCCGCATCCTGCGCAAGATGGCCGCGGGCGAGACCGACTTCGGCGACACCAGCACCCTGGCCGATCCCTCGGTGATCGACGTACTCATGCAGCAGAAGGGCAAGTAACCGCAAAGACCAGCCACCCCCGGAGCCCGCGCGGCCCCGGGGGTGGCTTTTCCGCTCACCCCCGGAAACGCGACCCGCTCCCCGGCCCGGCCGCGGCTTGACAAGACCCCCCAGGTGTGCCACCCCCTAGAGGTGAGCCGTGAATCCTGCCCCTCTCACCCGCGAGCTCGGAAGTCACCATGGAACGCACCCGTAAGGCTGCCACCCTCTCCCGCGAGACCATACTGCGATTCCTGGAATACACTCCGCCCTTCTCGGAGCTGGACCGCGACACCCTGGTGGAGCTGGCCGACACCTGCCGGGTGGANTTCTACCCCGCCCGCACCCTGATCCTGGAACGGGGCAAGAGCCAGGTGGACCACCTGCGCCTGATCTATCANGGCCGGGTGAAGCTGTTCCTGCGCGACAACGAAGGCGAGCTCATCTTCCAGGACTACCGCGGCGAGGGTGAGGCCATCGGCGCCCTGGCCATCATCCGGGGCAGCCTCTCCAACCTGGGGGTAGTCACCGAGACCGACACCATCTGCATCCTCATCTCCCGCCAGGACTTCCTGGAGATCCTGCAGAAGAACGCCCGCTTCTCCCAATACTACCTCAAGGCCATCACCGAGTCCTACGTCTCCAAGGCCCTGACCCAACTGGAGCGGCCGCGCAGTCGCATAACCACCGAGGGAACCCTCTACATGTTCCACGCCCAGGTGGGCGACGTGGTGCGGCGCCGGCCGGTGACCATCCCCGCCGAGGAGAACGTGCAGCAGGCGGCCATACTCATGAACCAGCGCCGGGTGGGCGCGCTGTTGGTCACCGGCGACGACGGCGAGGTCCTGGGCATCGTCACCGACCGCGACCTGCGCACCAAGGTGGTGGCCCGGGCCCAGAACTACCTCATGCCCGTGGCCGAGATCATGTCCTCCCCCGTACACACCGTGCCCACCCACACCCTGTGCTTCGACGCCCTGTTGGAGATGATGAAACGCCGCGTGCACCACCTGGGCCTGGAGAAGAACGGCAAGATCGTGGGTGTGATCTCCGGCCACGACCTCATGGTCCTCACCGGCTCCTCCCCCCTCTACCTGGTGCGCGAGATCGTCTCCGCCCAGCGCATCGAGGACCTTTACGACATCTCCCTCAAGAGCCCCCGCGTGGTCAGCTCCCTCATACACGAAGGCGTCAAGGCCAACCACATCACCCGCCTCATCACCCTGATCAACGACTACATCCTGGAGCGCATCCTCACCCTGCTGCAGGAGGAGCTGGGGCCGCCCCCGGTGCCCTTCTGCTGGCTGCTGATGGGCTCCGAAGGCCGCAAGGAACAGACCTTCCGCACCGACCAGGACAACGGCCTCATCTACGCCGANCCCGCCGACCAGAAACAGGCCGAACAGTGCCGCAACTACTTCCGCTACCTGGGCACCATGGCCATCGAACACCTGGTGGCCTGCGGCTTCCCCCGCTGCCGCGGCGGCATCATGGCCTCCAACCCCAAGTGGTGCCAGCCCTACTCCACCTGGCAGCGCTACTTCGACGGCTGGATCAACACCCCTCAGCCCCAGGAGGTGCTCAACGCCACCATCTTCTTCGACTTCCGCCCCGGCTACGGCGAGCTGGAGCTGGGCAGGCGCCTGCGCCGCCACCTCATGGAGCGCCTCAAGCGCCAGGACGTGTTCCTGCGCTACCTGGCCAAGGACTGCCTCAGCAACCAGGCCCCCATAGGCTTCTTCGGCGGCTTCGTGGTGGAGACCAAAGGACCCCACAAGAACAAACTGGACCTCAAACACAAGGGGCTGGTGCCCTTCGTGGACTTCGCCCGCCTGAAGGCCCTGCAGTGCGGGATCCCCGAGACCAACACCCTGGAGCGCTTCCAACTCCTGGGCGAAGGCGGCCACCTCTCCGGTGACCTGACCCGCAAGTGCATCCAGGCCTACGAGTTCCAGATGCAACTGCGCCTGGAACACCAGCAGCGCCAACACGAGGAGGGGTTGGAGCCGGACAACTGGATCGACCCCAACGACCTCTCGGACCTGGAGAAGCGCACCCTGAAAGAGGCCTTCGCCGTGATCGGCGAGATCAAGGCCCATCTGAGGGACGCCTTCCGCCTGGACCTGGGCTGAGCCTCTCACCCGGCCGGCAAGAGACAAGACACCCGCCGGCGACGCGAGAGCCGTCTCTCCTGCGCCCGCGCCGCACAAGGGGCCGTGACCCTGGGCGGGGGAACCAGATCCCACCCCGGCTCAGGCGAGACACACCACCCCTCGCGGCCGAAAGCCCGTCTCCCCTCCAGCGCGCGTCCTTGCCTCTCAGTCCAGGCGCAGGGTGGGGTCCAGCTTGAGGATGGTCTGGCGCAGCTTCTCCCGAAATGCGGGATGCATCTCGGGTGGCGGGTTGCGGTAGAGATCCAACAAGGGGCGTGCGGCCTGGGGCCGACCCAGGGCGGCCAGGGCGGTGAGCGCGGCCGTCTGGCCCCGGCGGGCGGCCGCCAGCAGCTCGGGCAGGGCGGCGGCGTCCAGGCGGACGATCATCTCCAGGCTGCCCCGGCGCAGGCAGTCCAGGTCCACGTCCCGGGCCGCCAGCCCGGCCAACAGTGCGGGCAGGGCCTTCACCCCGGCACGGGCCAAGAGCTCCCGCGCCTCCTGGCGGACCTGGGACTGGGGCGAGCACAGGCGCACCACGTAGTCGGCCGGATCGCCCATCCAGCGCCAGCCCGCGGCCTGGTAGTAGTAGTCCCCTCCCAGCACCAACAGCCACAGCAGCAACAGGCCCCAGGCCAGACGCGACACCGGCCGCGGCCTCAGGCGCCGGGCCACACGCATCGCCCGCCACACCACCACCCCCAGACCGATGCAGATCACCACCATCACCAGCTGGGGGGAGAGCAGCATCAAGGGGCTCAGGATGTCGTGCAGGCCCTCCACGGGGTTGACCGCGAAGTAGGCGCTCAGGGGACGGATCACCTTGAGGGCGAAATAGACCAAGGCCAGGACGTAGGCCGCCAGGGCCGGCAGGCCCGCCCACCAGCGTCCCCGCCACAAGAACCACCCCAGGCAGGCCAGGACCACACCTGCGGCGGCCACTCCCATCCGGCCCAGGCCGGTGATCTCCAGCAGGCGCACCGCGCTGAGGGAGGTGACCATGACCAGGGCCGCCACCACCGGTGCGGCCGCGGCCAGGCCGCCCTTGAGCAAAGCCTTGAGTTCCGCCTGGGGAGGTTTGGATTCCAGCATGCAGCTACCTCGGCCTCCTCACCACGGGGAGCATACCACAAGCCAGGGGCGCGCGGGGCGCGCCGGGTGAGGTTGTCCCGACGCGCCCCGCGGTTTGGTGTCTGACGCCTGGGGCCTAGTGATCCAGGGCCGCGCCCGCGCCCTTGGGGATGCGGACGTTCTCCACGATCTGCTGGATCTCGGCCGGCGGCGCCTTGGTGAAGGAAGTGACGATGATGGTGACGATGAAGTTGATCAGCATGCCGATGGTGCCGATACCCTCCGGGGTGATGCCCAGGAACCAGTTGCCGTAGCCCAGGAACTTGGTCTGGATGATGTAGATGGCGGTGAAGATGATACCGGCCAGCATGCCGCAGATGGCCCCTTCCCGGTTCACCCGGGTGGAGAAGATACCCAGGATGATGATGGGGAAGAAGCTGCTGGCGGCTAGGCCGAAGGCGAAGGCCACCACCTGGGCCACGAAGGCGGGCGGGTTGATGCCGAAGTAGCCGGCACAGGCCACGGCCACGCCGATCATGATGCGCGCCACCAGCAGGCGCTGCTTCTCGGTGGCGTTCTTGTTCACCACGCGGTAGTAGAGGTCGTGGCTCACCGAGGAGCCCACCACCAACAACAGACCCGCCGCGGTGGACAGGGCCGCGGCCAGACCACCGGCCGCCACCAGGCCCACCACCCAGGCCGGCAGCCCGCCGATCTCCGGGCTGGCCAGCACCATGATGTCACGGTCGATATAGAGCTCGTTCTCGTTCTTGGTCAGCTTGTTGGCCAGCAAGGGCTCGCCCCACTTGCCGGTCAGTATCTTGCCGTCCTTGCCCTTCTTCCACTTGGGCCGGCCGATGAAGGGCTTGCCCGGCTTGTACTGGATCACCCCGTCACCGTTCTTGTCCACCCAGGCGATGAGGCCCGGCTTGGACCAGTTGGTGTACCAGGCGGGACGCTCCTCCCAGCGCTTGCCCTCCAGGGTGTTGATCATGTTGTAGCGCACGAAGGCCGCCACCGCGGGAGCGGTGGTGTAGAGCAGGGCGATGAAGAACAGGGCCCAGCCCGCGGACAGACGCGCGTCGCGCACCTTGGGCACGGTGTAGAAACGGATGATCACGTGGGGCAGACCGGCCGTACCCACCATCAGACAGAACATGATCATGAACACGTTGAGCATGTTGGTCTTCTGGGTGGCGAAGGCCTTGGTGTACTCCACGAAGCCCAGGTCACGCGCGATCACGTTCAGAGTGTCCAACAGATACTGGCCCGCATGCTGGCCGCTGGCGATGGTGGAGCCGAAGCCGATCTGCGGGATCGGCACCCCCGTGATCTTGTAGGACACCGCCCAGGCCGGAATCAGGTAGGCGATGATCAGCACGCAGTACTGGGCCACCTGGGTCCAGGTGATGCCCTTCATGCCTCCCAAGGCGGCGTAGATGAACACGATGCACATGCCGATCAACACGCCGGTGTTGATGTCCACCTCCAGGAAGCGGCTGAACACGATGCCTACACCGCGCATCTGACCCGCCACGTAGGTGAACGACACGAACACCGCGCAGGCCGCCGCCACCATGCGCGCGCTCTGGCTGTAGTAACGGTCACCCACGAAGTCCGGGACGGTGTACTTACCGAACTTGCGCAGGTAAGGCGCCAGCAACAGGGCCAACAACACGTACCCGCCGGTCCAGCCCAGCAGGTAGTAGGTCCCGGCATAGCCCAAGAAGGAGATGAGTCCGGCCATGGAGATGAAGCTGGCCGCACTCATCCAGTCCGCCCCGGTGGCCATGCCGTTGGCTACCGGCGGTACACCCATGCCCGCCACGTAGAAGCCCTTGGTGTCGGCCACCCGTGAACGCCAGGCAATAAAGATGTATATGCCAAAGGTTAGCCCCACCCAAAAATAGGTCCAACCAAGAATACCCATTGCTTACCCCCGTCTCTCGGCGCGAGCCCCTATCAGGTCACGCCGCGTCTTCGTCCACGCCGAATTCCTTGTCCACACCCCGCATGAGCTTGCAGTAGACGAAGATGAGGATCACGAACACATAGATGGCTCCCTGCTGGGCGAACCAGAAGCCCAAGGGGAAGCCGCCCATCTTGATGTGGTTGAGGGGCTCCACCAAGAATATGCTCAGCACGTAACCCGCCACGAACCAGATGGCCAATAGCCAAAACTGGATCTGCAGGTTACGGCGCCAATACGCCCTTAGGTCCTTCCCTTCCTCGGCCACGCTCTCTCCTCCTTTCCTACCCGTTGGGACATGCCCATAGCGCCGACCCCGCCCTGCGGCAAGACGCCGCCCAACCACACAGCAAGGCCGCATCACGAGGCTCTCTGCCCCGCTGCCAGCATCATAGCCAGCGCCAGGAAACGACTTCTATGGGGGGAAACCCGTAAATACGGGGGGGAGCGCCCCTATTTTTTGTGAATTTGTGACAGGATTCGCAAAACGAGGGCCGCGCCGCAAAGTCCCGTCAAAACCAAAAGGTTAGGGGGGTGCCCCCTCTCCAGAACACCCGGCGCGAAAGGCAGGGCCATGCCCCATCCCCTGGGGGCATGACCCCCTGTGCCGCCGACTCACGGTCTGTAAATCGGCGCCCGTCGGCGGGCGTCTCGGGTCAGGAGGCCCCACCCAACCCTAGACTCCAACACCGGGGGCCGACACCGGCCCGGGGGACACATGTCCGGGATGAGAGGACCCTTTGAACGACACCCCCTGGAGCCAAGGGAGCCCCCTCGCCAGAGGAGCGCCCGTGCCTTCCGCCCCTCGTAGGGAGGAGGCCCTTTCTCAGTCGTCCCAGAGGTCGGGGTCGATGATGCCGATGCGGATGGCCTGCTTGACCAGTTCCAGGCGATCCTTGAGCCCCATCTTCTTCATGATGTTGGTGCGGTGCTTCTCCACCGTCTTGGGGCTGACCGACAGGATCTCGGCGATCTGGTTGGTGGAGTTGCCCTCGGCCACCAGGCGGAAGATCTGTTGTTCGCGTTCGGAGAGCAGGTCGTAGCCCTTGACCGGGGGTTTCTGGCGCCGGCTGTCGATGTAGGCGCTGACCACCTCGGCCTTGATCTTGGAGGACAGGAAATACTCGCCCCGGGTGGCGGCGCGCACGGCCTCGATCACGTCCGAGGCGGGGGAGGCCTTGAGCACGTAGCCCAGGGCCCCGGAGTCCAGCACGCGGTGGATCATGGACTCCTTGGAGTGCATGGTGAGCACCACCACCTGGCAGTCGGGATGGCTCTCTTTGATCAGGCTCACCGCCTCCAGGCCGCTCACCCCGGGCATGGCGATGTCCAACAGCACCACGTCGGGCCGGGCCGCGCGCACCATCTCCAGGGCCTCCAGGCCGTCGCCGGCCTCGGCCACCACCTCCATGTCCGGCTCCTTGCTCAGTATCTGGCGGATGCCTTCCCGCACCACCGTGTGGTCGTCGGCGATCAGTACCCTGATCTTGTCCATGCCCTTACCCCCGCGGGGACGCCACCTGCATCCCCGGCTGCTGGCCCTCCACCGCCGCGGGCAGCGCCACCCGTATCACGGTGCCCTTGCCCGGCCGGCTGCGGATGTCTATGGTCCCCCCCACACTGGCCGCTCGCTCCTTCATGGAGACCAGGCCCACGCCCCGGCGGCCCACGGCGCCGCTCTCCTGCGGGTCGAAGCCGCGCCCGTCGTCGCTGATGAGCAGGATCACCTGGGGATGGCTGTAGGTGAGCCGCACCGTCACCCGCCGCGCCTGGGCGTGCTTGGCCACGTTGTTCAGCGCCTCTTGCAATATACGGTATAGAACAATCTCCACCTGCGAGTCCAGCCGCCGGTCGCCGAAACCCATGGCCGTGAACTGCACCTCCACCCCCGACATGCGGCTGCGGAACTCCTCGATGTACCANTCCACCGTGGGCACCAGGCCCAGGTGGTCCAGCATGTCCGGCCTGAGTTCGCTGGAGATGTTGCGCACGTTGTCGGCNAGGCGCTCGATGGTGGCGATGAGCTGCTCGCAGCGCCGGCGCTCCCCGGGACGGTCGCTCAAAGAATCCTTGAGCGCCTCCACCCCCATGTGCAGGGCGGTGAGCGCCTGGCCGAACTCGTCGTGCAGGTCTATGGCCAGGCGGCGGCGNTCCTCCTCGATGCCCTNGATCAGGCGGCGGCTGAGGGTGCGGATGTCCTCCTCGGCCCGGCGCCGGGCGGTCACGTCGCGCAGGTACACCAGGTTGTAGGTCTCGCCCCGGTAGTTGATGGTGGTGGCGCTAACCGCGATGTAGATGGGGGTGCCGTCCTTCTGGATGCCCTTGAAGTCGTAGCGCGAGGGCGCCGGCCCTCCGGCCTGGCGCAGGCGGGCGATGGCCAGCACCCGCTCGCGGTCCTCGGGGTGCACGATCACCCCCACCGAGCGGCCCACCAGCTCCCGCCGCCGGGGGTAGCCGAAGATCTCGGCCAGCTTGCGGTTGATGTAGACCATGCGCGTGTCCTTGATGATGGCCACTCCGTCCGAGGAATATTCGATGGCCATGCGGTAGCGCTCCTCCGATTCCCGGAGCTGGGCCTCGGCCTCGCGCCGGCGGGCGATCTGCCGCTCCAGCTCGGCCACCTTCTCCTCCAGCTCCTCGGAGTGGCGTTTGATCAGGGCCTCGCGCTCCTGGTAGAAGTCGATCTTGCGCTTGAGGTCCTCGGGCCGGGCGCGCAGGTGGGCCAGGATCTCGGCGTAGAGCTCGGTCAACTCCTTGGCCTCGTAGGGGGTGAACAGATCGGCCTTGAGCAGGGCGCGGTGGGCGGTGGCCGAGCCGATGGAGCCGCCCAGGGAGCGCTCCACGGTGTCGTACAGCTCGGCGATCTCGGCGATGTTGGCCAGGCGCTTGCCGGTGAGGCCCACCTCGGCCAGGGCCTGTTCGGTCAGCTCCATCGCCCGCTCGCGCCCGAAGTAGCGTGCGAACAGCTCCTCGATGCGGCGGCGCTTGTCCGCCACCGGGATGTTGGCCTCGTGCCGCCCCGAGCCGCGGAACATGGAGGCCCCGGACAGGGCCCCCACGAAGGCCTCGGCCCGGCTCTGGCTCTCCTCGCTGGGCTCCTCCAGCAGGCTGCCCAGGATGTAGAACCCCAGGTTGAACAGCAGGGACCAGAACACGGTGTGGGCCACCGGGTCCAGGCCCTCCAGGCCGAACAGGGCCTGGGGCCGCAGCAGGGAGATGTTCAGGGGACCGGTCTCCAGGAACTGGGGCGACAACCAGCCCGCGGTGACGAACACCGGCAGCAGTTGCGTGTAGCACCACACGGCGAATCCGGCCAACAACCCCAGGATGGCGCCGCGCTTGGTGCCCCCCCGCCAGTANAGCCCCCCGATCACCGCCGGCCCCAACTGCAGCACCGCGGCGAAGGAGATCAGCCCGATGCTGGCCAGGCGGAAGTGCTCCCCCACCAGGCGCTCGAACAGGTAGCCCATGAGGATGAAGGCCGCCACCGCCAGCCAGCGGGCCTTCAAGAGATGCCGTTCCAGGAAGCCCAACTGGGGGATCCAGTCCACCAGGGGCAGCAGCAGGTGGTTGCTGATCATGGTGGCCATGGTCATGGCGCTGATCAGGATCATGCTGGTGGCGGCGGAGAACCCCCCGATGAAGACCAGNAGGGCCAGGACGTGGTTGCCGTGGTCCAGGGGCAGGTGAAGCACGAAGGTGTCGGCCGCCTCCAGGGGATAGCCCTCCAGCAGCCCCGCCACGGCGATGGGATACACGAACAGGTTTATTAGCAGCAGGTAGAGGGGGAACATCCACATGGCCCAGCGGATGTGTCCTTCGCTCTGGTTCTCCACCACCGCGATGTGGAACTGGCGGGGCAGCAGGAGGATAGCATTGGCCGACAACAGCAGGTAACTGCTCCAGGTGAGCAGGGGCAGGGACTGGCTCTGGTGCTGGGTGAGCTGGCTCAGTTCGGGGCGGCTGGCCAGGCGGGCGAAGATGTCGTCCATGCCGTCGAACAGCCAGTACACCACGAAGGCCCCGCCGGCGAGGAAGAACACCAGCTTGACGATGGACTCCACCGCCACGGCCATGACCATGCCTTCGTGGCGCTCGGTGGGGTCCAGGCGCCGCACTCCGAACATGATGGTGAACAGGATCATCAGGCCCACCATGATGGGCCCCACGTGGGTGCCCACCCAGGAGGTGTCGGCGCCGGGATGGGTGGTGATCACCTCGAAGGTGGCCAGGAAGGCCCGCATCTGCAGGGCCACGTAGGGCACCGTGCCCACCAGGGCGATCAGGGTCACCACCGCGGCCAGGCCCTCGGACTTCTCGTAGCGCGCGCTGACGAAGTCGGCGATGGAGGTGATGCGGTGGCTGGACTTGAGGCGCACCATCTTGCGCAGCAGTCCGCCGCCGAAGATGAAGGCCAGGGTGGGCCCCAGGTAGATGGCCAGGAAGAGGTGCCCCTGGCTGGCGGCCAGGCCCACACTGCCGTAGAAGGTCCAGGAGGTACAGTACACCGCCAGGGAGAAGGCGTACACCAGGGGGTTGTTGACCAGGCTGGAGCCGGAGGCGGCGCGGCGCTCCGCCCACTGGGCCACGCAGTAGAGCAGCCCCACATAGAGGCAGAAGATGCCTATGACCGAGATGCTGGAGAGCATGTGCCCCGGCTAGTCTTTGGGCTGCCCACCCCGGCCCCGGCGTGAGCCGGGCAGGCTGAGGCCGATGAGCAGGGTGAGAAAGATGACCACCCCCCAGGCCAGGAAGAAGAAGCGGTTCATCTCCCGGCCGCTCCAACCGGTGTCGGCGGTGAGGAAGGGCCAGTAGAACAACACCAGGGCCACGCCGAACACCACCACGCGGAAGGCCGGTTGCGCGGGCAGGCTGAGCACCCGGCGCCACAGGCTTTCCAGACCCCCTCGCCGCTGGGGAGAGGCCTCGTCCATGGGTTTCCCCTGTTCCCCGTGAAATTCCAACGAATTATCTTAACAAATCCGACACGGAAAAAACCAGGGGGCTGGAAGGGAACGGGACGGTGAGAGAGGGGGTACCGTCTGGAGACGAGTTGGTGGGCGGGATTTTGCCCGCGGCCGCGCTCAAGGGCGTAAGCCCGTGGGGACGGCCGCGGGCAA